>DATGKK010000104.1:0-24414 GCA_035294725.1 Acidimicrobiales bacterium
GCCGGGCGCCCCGCCGGGCGGCCGGGGGCGGGGAGGAGGAGGGGCGGCTCGAGGTCGCTTCCGGACGACCAGGGGTGGTCGCGGGCGAGGTGCTCGGCGTCGCTGTGGTCGAGCACGGCGAAGCGCAGCTGCTCGTCGAGGAAGCGCTCGGGCTGCGCGGCCCACTCCGGCTGCACGGCGAGCCGGGGGGCGAGAGCGTGCCCGCGGCGCTCGGTCTCTGCGGCGAGGCGCCCGAGCGCGGGCCAGGCCCGCTCGGGGTTGACGTGGTCCGCCGTCACGGGCGAGACGCCTCCCCAGTCGTCCGCCCCGGCGTCGAGGAGCGTGCCGAAGTCGTCGGTCAGGTTGGGCGGCGCCTGCACGTGGACCTCGTCGGGAAGCAGGAGGCGGGCGGCGGCGACCGACCAGAGGTGCTCCTCGGGCGGGCAGGCCGGATGGCGGTGCATCGAGGTGCCGGCCTTCGGCAGGAAGTTCTGGACGATGACCTCCTGGACATGGCCGTGGCGGCGGTGCGCGTCCGCGATCGCGCGCAGCGCGTCGAGCCGGTCGCGCCGGCTCTCGCCGATGCCGACGAGGATGCCCGTCGTGAAGGGGATCTGGAGACGGCCCGCCGCCTCGAGGGTGGCAAGGCGCCGCGCCGGGGTCTTGTCGGGCGAGGCGTGGTGGCACGCAAGGGTCGGGTTGAGCGACTCGAGCATCATGCCCTGGCTCACCGAGACCTCGCGGAGCGTCGCGAGCTCCGGCTCGAACAGCGCCCCCGCGTTGCAGTGGGGGAGGAGGCCGGTCTGTTCGAGCACCGCCCGGCAGGCCGCCGCCAGGTAGTCGACCGTGGAGGCGTAGCCGTGGGCGGCGAGCCACTGCGCGGCGGCCGGGTAGCGTAGCTCCGGGCGCTCTCCGAGCGTGAAGAGCGCCTCGTGGCAGCCGGCCTGCCGTCCCGCCTCGGCGATGGCGACCACCTCGTCGAGCTCGAGGTAGGCCGCTTCGAGGCGCGCCGGCGGCTTCGCGAAGGTGCAGTAGGCGCAGCGGTCGCGGCACAGCATCGTGAGGGGGATGAAGACCTTCGGCGAGTAGGTCACCCTCGTGCCGCGCTGCCGGTCCCGAGCCGCGGCCGCCCTCGACATGAGCTCGTCGAGCGGCGCCGCGAGCAGCTCGTCGTCGCCGGGCTGGTCGCCGCGAGGTCGGGCCGGTGGAGCGGGGGCGATCACGTCCGACACCCTATGGCCTTTGCCCGGTAGCCTCAGCACCACATGAAGGCAGCCGACCTCGACCTCTCGCCGGGGCGACCGTACCCGCTCGGTGCCACCTACGACGGGACCGGGACGAACTTCTCGTTGTTCAGCGAGCACGCCGAGCACGTCGAGCTCTGCCTGTTCGACGGCGCGGGCAGGGAGACCCGCCTACGCCTCCCGGAGCAGACGGCCCACATCCACCACGGCTTCGTGGCCGGCGTCGGGCCGGGGCAGCGCTACGGCTACCGGGTGCACGGGCCGTGGCGGCCCGCGGCGGGCAAGCGCTTCAACCCCGTCAAGCTCCTGCTCGACCCGTACGCGAAGGCGGTCGAGGGGAGCGTGCGGTGGAACCGCTCCCTCTACGGCCACCAGCACGCGGACGAGAGCCGCATCTCGCACGCCGACTCGGCCCCCTACATGCCGCGCTCGGTGGTGACGAGCCCCTACTTCGACTGGGGGAGCGATCGCCCCCCGGCCACCCCCTGGCACGAGACGGTCGTCTACGAGCTGCACGTGAAGGGCTTCACCGCCCGCCACCCGGGCGTCCCGCCCCAGCTCCGGGGGACCTTCGCCGGCCTTGGGACCGAGCCGGTCCTCGAGCACCTCACCTCGCTCGGGGTGACCGCGGTCGAGCTCCAGCCGATCCACGAGTTCGTCCACGACCATCACCTGGTGCGGCGCGGCCTTCGCCAGTACTGGGGCTACAACTCCATCTGCTACCTCGCCCCCCATCACGAGTACTCCGCCTCGGGCTCGCTCGGCCAGCAGGTCCAGGAGTTCAAGGGCCTCGTCCGCCGCTTGCACGGAGCCGGGATCGAGGTCTGGCTCGACGTCGTCTACAACCACACCGCCGAGGGGAACCACCTCGGCCCCACCCTTTGCTACAAGGGGATCGACAACGAGGCCTACTACCGGCTCGACCCAAGCGACCCCCGCCACTACGTCGACTACACCGGGACGGGCAACACGCTCAACGTGCGCAACCCGCACGTCCTCCAGCTCATGATGGACAGCCTGCGCTACTGGGTGCTCGAGATGCACGTCGACGGGTTCCGCTTCGACCTCGCCGCCAGCCTCGCCCGGACCCTGCACGAGGTCGACCGGCTCTCGGCCTTCTTCGACATCATCCAGCAGGACCCGGTCATCTCCCAGGTCAAGCTGATCGCGGAGCCCTGGGACCTCGGCGAGGGGGGCTACCAGGTGGGGAACTTCCCGCCGCTGTGGTCGGAGTGGAACGGCCGCTACCGCGACACCGTGCGGGACTACTGGCGGGGGAGGGACCAGACCCTGCCCGAGCTCGCCGCCCGCCTCACCGGGAGCTCCGACCTCTACGAGCACACGGGCCGCAAGCCGTGGGCGAGCATCAACTTCGTCACCTGCCACGACGGCTTCACCCTTCGCGACCTCGTCTCCTACGACGACAAGCACAACGAGGCGAACGGCGAGCAGAACGCCGACGGCGAAGCCGACAACCGCTCGTGGAACTGCGGGTGCGAGGGGGAGACCGACGACCCCGAGGTGCTCGCGCTCCGCCAGCGCCAGGTGCGCAACATGCTCGCGACGGTGTTCCTCTCCCAGGGAGTGCCCATGGTGCTCGCCGGGGACGAGCTCGGGCGGACCCAGCGGGGCAACAACAACGCCTACTGCCAGGACAACGAGCTGTCGTGGCTCGACTGGGAGCATGCCGACTGGGACCTGTGCGGCTTCGTCCGGGAGCTCTCGGCCTTTCGCGCCCGCCATCCGGCCTTCCGCCGCCGCCGCTGGTTCGAGCACCGGCCGGCTGGCAGCGGCGAGGAGGTCGACATCGCCTGGTTCTCCCCGGACGGGCGGGAGATGTCGGAGGCCGACTGGCAGGTCGGCTTCGCGAAGACCGTCGGCGTCTACCTCGCCGGCGACGGCACCGCTCCGGCCGGGCCCGGCCTCCTCAGACCGCAGCCGGCGCCCGCAGCGGGCTACTTCGTGGTGCTGAACGCCTTCTGGGACCCGATCGAGTTCCGCCTCCCCGGAGAGCGCTTCGGACAGGGCTGGCAGCGCCTGCTCGACACGGCGAGGGAGCACGACCCGTTCTACGCCCGCTCCGAGGGAAAGCCGCTCGAGCCCTCCTCCGCCATCGGAGTCTCCGGCCGCGCCGTCGTGGTGCTCTCGGCCCTTCGCGACGGCCCCGCCCGGGGCTGAGGCCTCCGGCGGCTCAGCTGCCCGGGGCCTGCGGGACGAGCACGGCAACCGGCAGGGCACCGAGAGCCTCCGCGAGGCGAAGGCTCCGGGATGCCTCGAGGCGGACCTCGGCGCCCGAGAGCACCTCGTGCCAGGATCGCCCGCCCCGCCGCCTCACCTCATCGGGGAGGGCGACGATCGCCTCGCCGTACGACAGCTCCCCGGCGGGCAGGTCGCCGGGGCGCGCCCGCAGCCGCCCCGGGGCTCTCGTGGCGACCACGACCGCCACGTCGCCGCCCTCGCGGGCCAGGCGGGCGAACGCGATCACCGAGTCGCTCGCTCCCTCGGGGAGCCGGCCGGCGGCGAGCGGCAGGTAGCCGGCGCCCGCAGCGACGGCCTCGGGCGCCCGTCGGCGGGCGGCAAGAGCCTGGCGGGTGACGAGCAGCTTCACCGCTCCCTGCCACCACCGCCGGCGGAGCTCGGCGGCCGCCGCCGGCGTGACGGCGCCGGCCGGCGGGAGGCGGTCGAGGAGGCGGGCGATCGCCTCGTGGTCGACGGGGCGGCGGTTGTCGGGGTCGACGAGGGCGAGGTTCCACACCTCGTCGCCCTGGTAGCAGTCGGGCACGCCGGGCAGCGTCGAGCGGAGCACGACCTCCGCGAGCGAGAGCGCGGCCCCGAGGCGGGCCGCCTCCTCGCAGAGCGAGCCGAAGCAGCTGCGAAGCTGCGCCCCGGAGCTCTCGAGCAGCCGGTGTGCCCAACCGGCGAGCGCCGACTCGTAGGCCTCGTCCACCTCCTCCCAGGAGTCGCGCACCTTGGCCTCCCGCGCCCCTTTCCGCAGAGCGGCCTCGACCCGGCTCGCCACCTCCTCCCAGGCGGCGGGCGAGCTCGTGCCGACCGGTGCCATCGCGAGGCAGGTCTCCGCGATGCGGCGGCGCTCGAGGGCGTCGGGGCCGGGCTCGCCCGCCGGGACCCGCTCGCCGAGAGCGCGAAGGCCCGCCTCGAAGCGGGCGGCGAGGCTCGAGAGGGCGAGCAAGCGGGAGCGGACGTCGGCCGAGCGCTTCGTGTCGTGGGTGGAGCCCGGCACGAGGCCGTGGACGCCCTCGTCGCAGCGCCGGCGGGCTCGTTCGTGCCAGCGTGCGAGCGCGGCGCCGTCGTCCCCCGGCGCCGCCTCGGGATCCCCTCCCACCTCGAGCAGGGGCAGGAGGCCGACGAGACGGTACCAGGCGGTGTCCTCGACGCCCTTTGCCATCGCGGCGGCGGCGAGCTGCTGGAAGCGGAGCACTCCCTCGAGCCGGTCGCCGCCGGGCGGGCCGAGGGCGAGCTCCCGCAGCTGAGCGCCGCCGGCGGCCTCGAGCATCTCGAGGTCGCACGGCTCGAGGCCCCGCTCGGAGAGGTAGGTCCGGTAGACCGGCATCGCGACCGCGAAGGCGGCGACCTGGTCGGGCGCCACGGCCATGAGCCGGGCCAGCCTCGCCACCTCGGAGCGGAACGAGGAGGAGATCACGAGCCGCTTGCCCTCGGCCACGACCTCTGCGATCGGCCGCTCGCCGTCGGCGGCGGCCGCGGCGGCGAGGGCGCCGAGGCCGCCGGGGTCGCCGAGCACGAGGGCGATCTCCGCCGCCGCCTCGTAGCCGGTGGTCCCGGCGACCGGCCACGAGCGGCGCAGGGGCTCGGTGCCGGTGAGGATCTTCTCGACCACGATCGGCCGGTCGCCGACGAGCTCGCGCAGCCGCCCGAGGTAACCCTCCGGGTCGGTGAGGCCGTCCACGTGGTCGACGCGCACGGCGTCGACGAGCCCGCCGGCGACGAGGTCGGCGAGAAGGGCGTGGGTGCGCTCGAAGACGGCCGGGTCCTCCACCCTCACCCCGACGAGGTCGTCGACGGTGAGGAAGCGCCGGTAGTTGCGAAGGGGCGCCCGCCACCAGCCGAGCCGGTAGTGCTGGGCCGCGAGGACGTCGCGCAGCCCCCCGGCCTCGGCGCTGCCCGGGGCGAGGGGCAGCTCGAGGCCCCGGTAGCGCAGCACGGTCTCGCCGCCGGCGCCCGCAGCGAGCTCGAGCTCGCCCCTCGCGAGCACCTCGTCGAGCGGGTCGGCGAGCACCGGGAGCACCACGCGCCCCCGGTCGGCCGGAGCCAGCTCCTCGAGCTCCCAGGCGATGTCGAACACGGGCGCGAAGGCCGAGTCACGACCGTGGCGGAGCACGTCGGACCACCACGGTCCCCCGGGGAAGGTGGACAGGTGGTTCGGGACGATGTCGAGCAGGACGCCGAGGCCGTGGCGGCGCAGCTCGGCGACGAGCTCCTCGAAGCCGCTCCGGCCCCCGAGAGCGGCGCGGACCCTTGTCGGATCGGTCCCGTCGTAGCCGTGCTCCGAGCCGGGCCGCGCCTCGGCGATGGGGGAGAGGTAGGCGTGCTCGATCCCGAGCCCGCGAAGGCGGGGTGCGAGCTCTGCGGCCCGGTCGAACCCGAGCTCGGGGGTGAGCTGGATGCGGTAGGTCGGGCCGAGGCTCACGGCGAGCGGGGAGCCGACGCCTCGTCGCCGAGGAGGAGGGCGCCGAGCGGGGGCAGGCTGAGCACGAGGCTGGCCGGCCATCCGTGGGCGGCGACGGGCTCGGTGGCGACCTCGCCGAGGTTCCCGGCGCCGCTCCCGCCGTAGCACGTGGCGTCGGTGTTGATGATCTCGACCCACCTGCCCGGGGTGGGCACCCCGACCCGGTAGCCTGCTCGCGGGACCGGTGTCAGGTTGGCGACGGCGAGGAGGGAGCCGGCCCGCCCGCGCCGCAGCCACGCGACGACGTCGTTGGCGTCGTCGTCGGCGACCACCCAGGCGAAGCCGGAGGGGTCGAAGTCGGTGCCGTGGAGCGGCTCGAGCTCCCGGTAGCAGCGGTTCAAGTCGGCGACGAGCCGTGCGATCCCGGCGTGGTCGGGATGCTCGCGAAGGGACCACTCGAGCTCGGACTCGTGCGACCACTCGTGCCAGGTGGCGAGCTCGCCTCCCATGAACAGGAGCGACTTTCCGGGCTGGAAGCACTGCATGGCGTACAGGAGGCGGAGGTTGGCCCGGCGCTGCCAGTCGTCCCCGGGCATCTTGGCCGCGAGCGAGCCCTTCCCGTGGACGACCTCGTCGTGGCTGAGGGGAAGGACGAAGCGCTCCGAGAAGGCGTACACGCCGCGGAAGGTGAGCTCGCCGTAGTGGTACCGGCGGTGGACCGGCTCGCGTGAGAGGTGCTGGAGGGTGTCGTGCATCCAGCCCATGTCCCACTTCATCGAGAAGCCGAGACCTCCCTCGGCGGTCGCTCCGGAGACGGCCGGGAAGGCGGTCGACTCCTCGGCGATGGTGAGGACCCCGGGGAACTCGCCGTGGATGGAGTCGTTGAGCGTCCGCAGGAGCTCGATCGCGTCGAGGTTCTCCCGGCCCCCGTACCGGTTCGGCACGAAGCCTCCCGGAGGCCGGGAGTAGTCGAGGTACAGCATCGAGGCCACCGCGTCGACTCGCAGCCCATCCGCGTGGTAGAGGTCGCACCAGAGCCAGGCGCTCGAGACGAGGAAGCTGCGGACCTCGTGCCTCGAGTAGTTGAACTCGTAGCTGCCCCAGTCCGGGTGGGTCCGGTGGCGGGGGTCCTCGTGCTCGTAGAGGCGGGTGCCGTCGAAGTCGCCGAGGCCGTACTCGTCGGTGGCGAAGTGCGAGGGCACCCAGTCGAGGATCACGCCGATGCCCCGCCCGTGGAGGTGGTCGACGAGGGCCATGAGATCGGTCGGGTGGCCGTAGCGGGCCGTCGGGGAGAAGAACCCGGTCGTCTGGTAGCCCCAGGAGCCGTAGTACGGGTGCTCCATGACCGGGAGGAGCTCCACGTGGGTGAAGCCGTGAGCCTCGACGTGGTCGGCGAGGAGCGGGGCGAGCTCCCGGTAGCCGTAGAACGAGCCGTCCGGCTTCCGGCGCCAGGAGCCGAGGTGGACCTCGTAGACGGCGAGCGGCTCGCGGTGGCCCTGGCGGCGCTCCCGCTCCGACATCCAGGCGCCGTCGTGCCACTCATAGGAGAGGTCGGCGACGATCGACGCCGAGGCGGGCGGGCACTCCCCGGCGAGCGCGAGCGGGTCCGCCTTGTCCCGCGCCCGGCCGTCGGCTCCGACGACCCGGTACTTGTAGCGGGTGCCGACCGGCGCGCCGTCGACGGCGCCGGCCCAGATCCCCGAGCTTCCCTCCGGCGCGAGCGGGTCGGCGCCGGCCTCCCAGCCGTTGCCGTCGTGGATGACCGAGACGCTGCGCGCGTTCGGCGCCCAGACGGCAAAGGAGGTGACACCCCCGCCGCGGAGATGGGCGCCGAGGTGCTCGTAGGCGCGAAAGAGCCTCCCCTCGTTGAACAGGTGGCGCTCGGCCGGCCCGATGAGCGGCTCGGTTGGTGGCCGGCGGGACATGCCGTCCTCGTTACCCGACGGGGCCATCTCCTATGGCTCTTTCGTGCTCGAGGCGGCGACGGGCTGCTCGTGCCCGGCGGCGCCGGGGCGCCGGGCGGCCTCCAGGCGGGCGACGGCGCGAAGGACCCCCTCGTCGGCTCGAAGCTCGCTCACCCCAAGGGCGAAGGGCCTCGCGAAGTTGAGGTGCTCGGTGGTCGTGCCGGGGAGGTTCTGGGGATCGGTCTCTCCCCAGCAGTCCTCGGGATTGACGAGCACGAGCCCGGCCTCGCTCTCGCCGAGCTCGCCGAGCAGGCCGGCGTGGACGGCAACGGGGTCACCGGCCTCGTCCACGTCGACAAGGCCGCTCGCGCAGAGCCGGTCGACGAGGAAGCCGCGGGCCCTGGCCCGGCTCGCGAGGGCCTCGCGCGCCTCGCCCGCTCCGAGCAGGCCGAGCCGGCGGCGGGTCGCGATGTCGGCCCCCTCGAACCAGCCCGCGAAGGTGGCGGTGTCGTGGGTGTCGACGAGGGCGACCGCGCCCGGCCGGGGGCGCAGCGGCTCCATCGGATGGGCGTCGTCGTCGAGCTCGAACACGGCGACGTGCATGCCGGCGACGCCGTGGCTGCCGAGCGCGGCCACGAGCGCCGGCTCGACGGTGCCGAGGTCCTCCCCGATGAGCGCCGTGCCGTGCCGCCAGGCCTCGAGGCAGCAGAGCGCGAGCTGCTCCTCGAAGTGGTAGCGCACGTAGGCGCCCTCGGCCGGGCCCATACCGGCGGGGACCCACCAGAGCCGGGAGAGACCCATCACGTGGTCGAGGCGGGCGGCGGCGCAGTGGCGGAGGACGTGGCGCAGCGCCCCGGCCGTGACCGGGTAGCCCGAGCGCCGCTCGCCCTCGGGGTCGAGCGGCACGAGGCCCCACTCCTGGCCCTCGGAGAAGAAGCGGTCCGGCGGGGCACCGACGCTCGCGCCCGTGGCGTGGGAGCCGGGATGGGCGACCGGGTCGTAGCCGGAGGCGGCGCAGCCCACCGGGAGGTCGAGCACGAGGCCGGCGCCGGCTCGCCGAAGGGTCTCTGCGACCTCGGCGATCTGGAGGTCCATCGCGAACTGGGCGAAGAGGTGGGCGCCGACGGCTCCGGCGTCGACCTCGTCCCCGGCGATGGCCCCCGCGCGCCACCTCTCGGGCCACCTGGCCGGGTCGGGGCCGCGCCGCTCGATCGCGGCCCGGAAGCGGCCGTAGGAGAGAGCGTCGGGCCGGCTCGCGCAGAAGGCCTCGTAGCGGGCGAGGCGAGGCCCGCCGGCGCGGCGGATCGCCCTCTCGGCGCTCTCGAACAGCGGGCGGAGGTGTCCGGCCCGTGCGCCGGGGTCGAACGGGCCCGGGCCGCCGGCCCCTCCGGCCGGGAGCAGGCCGGCGAGCTCCGGCACCCGC
Source organism: Acidimicrobiales bacterium (assembly GCA_035294725.1). Lineage (GTDB taxonomy): Bacteria > Actinomycetota > Acidimicrobiia > Acidimicrobiales > Bog-793 > DATGKK01. The sequence goes on from DATGKK010000104.1 coordinate 9,196, forward strand.
GTGGCATCGAGGTAGCCCTCGTTCCACCACCGGCGAGAGAGGGGAGAGTAGGGCGCCGGGCGCCCCCCGGGGTCATCGCGACGCGACAGCCCGGCGAGGAGGGGCAGGGTGGCGACGTAGCCGGCTCCGGCCTCGGCGAAGAGCCTCCCGGCCCGCTCGAGGCAGGTGAGGTCGCCACGGTGGCCGTCGGTGTCGTGGAGGGCGAAGAGGGGGAGGAGCACGCCCCACGAGCCCGCCCGCACCGGGCTCGGGCGCCGGGGCGCCGAGATCACCGAGACGAAGGCCCGCTCGCCGGACGCGCGAGCGCCGCCGTGATCGAGGGCGAGCCGGTGGAGTCCGTAGGCGAGCCGCTCCCGAGCGGCCACGACGCGCTCGCCCCCCCGGGTCTCGACGGCGACGAGCGGGCCGGGGTCGCCCCCCGACTCGGGGAGGAGCTCGACGGCGGCACTGCCGTGGCCGGGCCCGAGCGGCAGCTCCGGCAGCTCGCCGTCCCAGGCCACGACCACCGGTGGGAGCGGGCGTGGTCCCCTGCGGGAGCGGTCGAGAGCGGCCGCGAGGATCGCCTCGGCCTCGGCGGGGCCGCCGACCGGCTGCCCGAGGGCGCCGAGGAGGCGGCACACCGTCTCAGCCCCGACCTCGCGGCGGTTGCCGAAGGCGTCCTCGTAGACCGTCTCGATGCCGTGCGCCGAAGCGAGCGCGGCGAGCGGTGCCGGCAGCGGAGCCGGCTCGCTCACGGCCGCTCCGCGGGCTCGAGCTCGAGCAGCGTCCGGAGGCCGAGCAGGGGGAGGTGGACCCACTCGGGCCGGTTGCCGAGCTCGTAGCGGAGCTCGTAGAGCGCCTTCTCGATCAGGTGCGCGCGGAGGTCGACGGCAAGGTCGCCCTCCTCGGCGAGGAGGCCGGCCTGCCCGGCGAGGGGGAGGTAGCCCTGCCAGAAGGCGACCGACGCCCAATGCGACCACCGGTTGGCCGCCCGCTCGTAGGCCTCGACGGCCTCGGGCTCACCCGAGTCGATCACGCCGCGGGCGACGAGGTCGTCAACGGCGCTCTGCCCGGCGTACTGGTACGAGCGGAGCATGCCGGCGACGTCGCGCATCGGCGAGCGCTTGAGGCGCCGCTCGGCGAAGCTCCGCTCAGGCTCGCCCTCGAAGTCGACGAAGACGAAGTCGCGCCCGGTGAACAGGACCTGCCCGAGGTGGAGGTCGCCGTGGACGCGGATCCGGCACCCCGAGCGGATCCCGAGCACCTCCTGGAAGGCGGCGAGCAGGCGATCCTCGTTCGAGATGAGCTCCTCGGCGAGCTGCCGGTCCCGCCCCCCCATCCCGGCCATCCGCTGCCGGACGAGGCTGAGGGTGCGGCGGGCCGCAGAGCGCATCGACTGGTAGGTCGAGCGCTGGGTCATCGGGGTCACCGGCTCGGGCCGGAAGCTGCTGCCACCGGCGGGGGAGCTGAGGGCGACGTGCAGCTCCGCCGTCCGCCTCCCGAGCAGCTCGGCCGAGCCGAGCATCTCCGACATCTGGGTCTCGACCTCCTCGGGGACCTCGTCGGCGGCGAGGTCGGCGCCGAAGCCCCCCGGGCGGGGTGGGAGGAGGGGGAGCTGGGAGCCGCCGGCCTCCTCCACGTGCTGCTCGAGGAAGGTGCCGGCGCTGCGAAGGGCGTAGGTCCAGGCGTCGGACTCGTTCGGGACGAGCTCGTGGACGACGGCGAGCGCCGTGGCGGGGCCGCGCTCGGGGACGAGCTCGATCGAGCCGAGGAGCCGGGCTGCGTTCGACCCCGTGGCCGTGAGGAGGCGGCCGAGCTCGATCTCGGGATGGGGCCCGCTCTCAAGACGCCGGAGCGTCTTCACGATCGCCCGGGTGCCGTCCGGCTCGCCGACGACGATCGAGGTGTTCGATTGCTCGGCCGCCGAGACGCGAGCCGGCGCGTGGGGGCCCGTCGCCACCGAGGCGAGCGCGGCGGCGGCCGTCCCGACCGGGATGCCGAGGAGGCGGTAGCCCGCCTCGGGCCCACGCCGGCGCCGGGCCGCCACGAGCTCGACGAGGGCACGGCCGAAGGCCGGGACGAAGTGGGCGTCGGCGAGCAGTCCCGGCTCGCCCCGCCGGTTGCCCGTCATGGCGAGGACGCCCTCGGGGTGGTCCTGGGCGAGGTCGCTCGCCCGCTCCCCGGTGAGGTGGACGATCGGCATGAAGTAGCGGTCCGACTCGCCGTCGAGGTACTCGACGGCGACCACGACGAGCTCGGCCCGCTCGACCTCGGGATCCTCGAGGGGGAGCGAGAGGCGCGCGGCCACGGTGGCGGACTGGATCCGCCGGCCCTTGCCGGCGAACCAGCGCCGGGTGCGGAGCACGGCGGGCAGGATGGCCTCGAGGCGGCGCAGCCCGTCCGGCTCGAGGACCCGCCACCACGGCGACCCGACGGTGAGCGACGGGAGCGAGATGGTGGCGGTCTGGGCCTCGGAGAGCGGGCCGCCGAGCGAGAGCCAGTAGAAGGTGTGGGGTGCGAGCGTGACGAGGTAGGGGAGCTCGCCGATCATCGGGAAGTCGCTCTGGCCGAACAGCTCGCGGGGCACTGCGCCCCGGTAGGCGGAGAGGTCGAGCTCGACGTAGGCGGCGAATCGGGAGAGGTTCGCCACGACGAGCACCCGCTCCTCGTCGTCGTGGCGGACGAAAGCGAGCACGCGGGGGTTGTCCGAGGCGACGAAGTCCATCCTCCCCCTGCCGAACACCGGGTGCCGCTTGCGCAGCGCGACGAGGCGCCGGATCCAGCGCAGCAGCGAGTCGGGGTTGTCGAGCTGGGCGGCGACGTTGACCGTCTCGTAGTGGCACTGCGGGTCGATGTTCACCGGGAGGAAGAGGCGCTGGGGGTTCGCGGCGGAGAAGCCCGCGTTGCGGTCGGCGTTCCACTGCATGGGCGTGCGGACCGAGTTCCGGTCGCCGAGGTAGACGTTGTCGCCCATGCCGATCTCGTCGCCGTAGTAGAGCACGGGCGTGCCCGGCATCGACATGAGCAGGCCGTGCATGAGCTCGATCTTCTGGCGGTGGTACTGCAACAGGGGGGCGAGCCGGCGCCGGATCCCGAGGTTGACCCGCATCACGGGGTCCCGGGCGTAGGAGCGGTACATGTAGTCCCGTTCCTCGTCGGTCACCATCTCGAGGGTGAGCTCGTCGTGGTTGCGGAGAAACAGGGCCCACTGGCAGCTCTCGGGGATCTCCGGGGTCTGCTGGAGGATGTCGATGATCGGGAAGCGGTCCTCCATCCGCAGCGCCATGAAGAGCCGGGGCATGAGGGGGAAGTGGAAGGCCATGTGGCACTCGTCGCCCTTGCCGAAGTAGGCGCTCGCGTCCTCCGGCCACTGGTTCGCCTCGGCGAGCAGCATCCGGTCGGGAAAGCGCGAGTCGACGTGCCGGCGGAGCTCTCTCAAGAACTCGTGGGTCTCGGGGAGGTTCTCGCAGTCCGTGCCCTCCCGCTCGTAGAGGTACGGGACGGCGTCGAGCCGCAGCCCGTCCACGCCGAGGCGGAGCCAGAAGTCGACCGTCCGCAGCATCGCCCGCCGGACCGAGGGGTTGTGGTAGTTCAGGTCGGGCTGGTGGGAGTAGAAGCGGTGCCAGTAGTAGGCCTTCGCCACCGGGTCCCAGGCCCAGTTCGACTGCTCGAAGTCCTGGAAGATGATCCGTGCCTGCTCGTAGCGCTCGGGCGTGTCGCTCCAGACGTAGAAGTCGCGGTAGTTGCTCCCGGCCGGGGCCCGGCGCGCCCGCTGGAACCAGGGGTGCTGGTCGCTCGTGTGGTTGAGCACGAGCTCGGTGATCACGCGGATGTCGCGCCGGTGGGCCTCCTCGACGAAGCGGCGGAAGTCGGCGAGCGTGCCGTAGTCGGGATGGATCGCCGTGTAGTCGGCGATGTCGTAGCCGTCGTCCCGCAACGGCGAGGGGTAGAACGGCAGGAGCCAGAGGGCCGTGACGCCGAGCTGGTGGAGGTAGTCGAGGTGGCTCGTGAGGCCGCGGAAGTCGCCTCGCCCGTCGCCGTCGGAGTCGGCAAAGGCCCGGACGTGCAGCTCGTAGATGACGGCGTCCTTGTACCAGTCCGGCGAGCCGGCCGAAACGGGCCGGGGGGCGAGAACGCGGGGGCGGGGCTCGCTCACGGGAGGCTCTCGACGAGCAGGAGGTGGGCGGGAATGGCGGCAGGGTCGAGCTTCACGAAGGCGTCGCCGGCCTCCCAGAGGTACCGCTCTCCCGAGAGCACGTCGTGGACACGAAAGCGCTCCCCCGGCGCCATGCCGAGCGCCTGAGGGTCGAGGTGGACGAAACCCGACTGGGTCCACCTCGGGTCGAGGTTGACCACGCCGATCGCGACGTCGCCGGCGCGGCGCTTGGACCAGCAGATGATCTGCTCGTTGTCGCAGGAGTGGAAGGCGAGCCCCTCGTTGCGCTGGAGGGCGGGGCTGCGGCGCCGGGCATCGTTCACCTTCGCCACCACCGGGGCGATCGAGGCCGGGTCGTCGAGGTCGTGGTGGTGGACCTCGTACTTCTCCGAGGCCTTGTACTCCTCTGAGCCCGGGGCGGCCGGGGTGCTCCAGCACAGCTCGAACACCGGACCGTAGATGCCGTAGTTGGCCGAGAGCCCGGCGGCAAGGACGAGGCGGGCGATGAAGGCCGCCCGCCCCTTTTCCTGGAGGCTCTCGGGCAAGATGTCCGGGGTGTTCGGCCAGACGTTGGGCCGGAAGTAGCGGGTGCCCGGCTCGCTCGTGAGCTCGCGGAAGTACTCCTCGAGCTCGGAGCGGCTGTTGCGCCAGGCGAAGTAGGTGTAGGACTGGTCGAAGCCGAGCTTTGCGAGCCGGTGCATCACCTTCGGCCGGGTGAAGGCCTCGGAGAGGAAGAGCACCTCGGGGTGCTCCTTTTTCACCTCGGCGATGAGCCACTCCCAAAAGGCGAAGGGCTTCGTGTGGGGGTTGTCCACGCGGAACACCCGCACGCCCCGTGCCACCCAGAACCGGACCACGCCGGCGAGGGCCTGCCACAGCCCCGCCCAGTCCTCGGTGGAGAAGTCGAGCGGGTAGATGTCCTCGTAGCGCTTGGGGGGGTTCTCGGCACACGCGATGGAGCCGTCGGGCCGGTGGCGGAACCAGGAAGGGTGGTCGTGCACCCAGGGGTGGTCGGGCGAGCACTGGAAGGCGAGGTCGAGGGCCACCTCGATCCCTCTGCGCCGGGCCTCCTCGACGAGCAGGTCGAAGTCCTCGAGGGTGCCGAGCTCGGGCGCGACGGCGGTATGGCCGCCCGCGGCGGAGCCGATCGCCCAGGGGCTGCCGACGTCGTCCGGGCGGCTGCGGGGGCTGTTCCCCTTCCCCTTTCGCGCCGTGTGGCCGATGGGGTGGATCGGCGGCAGGTAGAGCACGTCGAAGCCGAGGTCCGCCACGTAGTCGAGCCGGTCGATCACGTCGCGCAGCACCCCGGGCCGGGAGCGCTCCGGGCTCGCGGAGCGGGGGAAGAGCTCGTACCAGGTGGAGAAGGCCGCACGCGGCGCCGCCGCGATCCCCCTCAGGCGGACCGTGGCGGCGCCCTCTTCCGGAAGCGGCCGGTGCGAGAGGGCAGGGGCGAGGCCCTCGAGCTCGTCGAGGAGGGCGAGGGTCAGCCCCGAGCGCGCCGTGGCGGCGAGGCGCCGGAGGCTGCCGGCGTCGGTCGCGCCGACCGACTCGAGCCCGTCCGCCGCCTCGGCGAGGAGCACGGCCCCGGTCTCGGCGTCGAAGGGGTCCTCGATGCCGGCGGCGAGCCGGCGCCGCGCGTCGCGCATGAAGGAGGCGAGGTGGTCGAGGCCGGCGGCGATCTCGATCTCGAACGGTCCGACCGCGCTCGGGGTGACCACGCCCGTGAAGGCGTCGTTGCCCTCGGGGCGCATCGGGGACTCGGCCCAGCGCCGCGCCCCGACGCGGCGGATCCTCACGACCGCCCGGACGAGGTCGTGCCCGTGAGCGAAGACGTCGGCCCTCACCTCGAAGGGGTCGCCGACGATCGCCTTGGCGGGGAAGCGCCCCCCGTCGACGGTCGGCTCGGGCCGCTCGATGACGACCTCGGGCACGGGGCTCGGAAGGTCCCCGGCACCCTCAGGCCGGCGCTCGCGTGCCACGTCAGCGCACCCTACCGAGGTCCTCTCCGAGGGCGTCGCGGTCGCACAGCCACAGCACCCGGCCGGCCCGGACCCGCGAGGCCGGCAGGTCCTCGCCCGCCAGCACCCGGTGGAGGGCGTCGTGCTTGGCCTCGCCGCTCACGGTGAACACCGCCACCTCGCAGCGCGCGATGGCGCCGAGGGTGAGAGAGAGCCGCTCGTGCGGGTTCCGCCCGCTCGGGTCGGCGGTGCGGATCACGAGCGTCCCCACCGGCGCCTCGAGGCCGGGCGAGCCGGGAAAGAGCGAGGCCGTGTGGCCGTCCGGCCCGAGCCCGAGGTGGACAAGATCGAGAGGGAGCGCCTCCTCGATCCGGGCGGCGTAGGCGGCGGGCCGCTCGCAGTCCATCGGGTGGAATTCCCCTACGGGGACCCGGTCGACGAGCGCCTCCCGGACGAGGCGCTGGTTCGCGTCTTCGTCGCCCGCCGGCACGCACCGCTCGTCGCCGAGGAAGCACTCGAGGCGCACCCAGTCGACCTCGGTCGAGCGGGCGAGCCGCTCGTAGCACGCACGGGCGGTCGCGCCGCCCGAGAGGGCGATCCGGCACCGGCCGGAACGGGCGATCGCCGCGCCGGCGACCTGCTCCACGAGCGCCGTGAAGGCCGCCGGCACGTCGTCGACCACCTGCAGCTCTCCGGCCGGCACCGACGCCAGCTTCTCCCCGGCCTCGCTCACCGGCCCGCTCCCGCGCTCAGGCGCCCGGGTGGGGCTCGGCCGGCGTGCCCGCCTGCTCGGTCTTCACGGCGTGGCCGCCGAACTGGTTGCGCAGCGCGGCGACGAGCCGGTCCGCGAACGAGGCGTCCTGCTGGCTCTCGAAGCGGCGGTAGAGCGAGGCGGCGATGACGTAGGCGGGCACGCCCCGGTCGATGGCCTCGCTCACGGTCCAGCGGCCCTCGCCCGAGTCGACCACGTACGGCTCGATCTGGTCGAAGTTGGAGCCGGGGGCGAGCGCCCGCTCGGCGAGCTCGAGCAGCCACGACCGCACGACGGAGCCGTACCGCCAGATCGAGGCGATCTCGTGGAGGTCGAGGTCGAACTCGGTCGCGGCCGACATGATCTCGAAGCCCTCGGCGTAGGCCTCCATGAGCCCGTACTCGATCCCGTTGTGCACCATCTTCACGAAGTGGCCGGCCCCTGCGGGCCCGACGTGGGCGTATCCCCCCTCAGGGGCGAGGGCGAGGAAGATGGGCTCAGCGAGGGCGACGGCCTCCTTCGTGCCGCCCACCATGAGGCAGTAGCCGTTCTCGAGCCCCCAGACGCCTCCGGAGGTGCCGGCGTCGACGAACCCGATGCCCCGCTCGCGAAGGCGCGCCTCCATCGGCGCTGCCTCCTTGTAGTTGGAGTTGCCGCCGTCGATGACGAGGTCGCCGGCTCCGAGGAGGCCCGAGAGGGTGTCGACGGTCGTGGTGGTCGCCGTGCCGGCCGGCACCATCACCCAGACGACCCGGGGCGGGGCGAGCTTGGCGACGAGGGACTCGAGGGTGTCGGCGGTGTCGGCGCCGAAGGCGGCGACGGCCTGGCGAGCCTCGGCACCGAGGTCGAATCCGACCACCTCGTGGCCCTTTGCGATGAGGCGCCTTGTCATGTTGGCGCCCATCTTCCCGAGGCCGATCATTCCAATCCGCATGGGAGCTCCTTTGCTAGCGGTCGACTCGAGGTCCGGCGCGCGGCACCGGGGTGGCGGAGGCGGTGGCGTTCAGGTGATCTCCGAGAGGTCGCTCGTGACGACGCGGAGCACCCGGCGCTCGTGGGCGACGAGGCTCTCGTGGTCGCCGATGGACTGCGCCGCGATGAGCGTGCCGAAGTCGTACCCCTTACCGGGGATCGGCAGCTCGGCGGTCGGCCCGGGCGGCACGACCTGCACCGCGATCACGGTGGCCGGGCCTCCCTTGTGGAGCTGGCCCGTCGAGTGGAGGAAGCGCGGCCCGTAGCCGGCCGTCACGGCCATGCCACCGTTCGCGTCCCGCACCCGCCGCCGGAGCGCCTCGAGGGCGGCGTCCTGGCCGAAGGGGAGGTAGCACTGGAGCGAGACGTAGTCGCCGGGCCGCACCGTGGCGGCGAGAAAGCTCATCACCTCCGAGGGCGGCGCTGCCTCCAGCTCGGGGAGGGGGAGCGAGGAGAGCACCCGGTTCGTGTTGGCCTTCGACTCGGCCACGTTCGGCTCGTCGAAGGGATCGATCGCGAGCACGTGCCCGGCGATCGGGATCGCGATCTCGAAGCGGTAGAACTGCTCGCCGAGCTCGTGGGCGGCCCCTCCGGTGACCTCGATCACGTGCCGGTCCTCGCCGGTCTCGTGCTCGGTCGTCGGGACCGGCACGCACCCGCGGCCGAGCTTGCCGGTCGACTCGGCGATCAGCTGCTCGATCCACAGGCCGAAGGAGGCGAAGCGCTCAGCGACCACGATGGTCGCCTTGTCCCGCCCCGCCCGCGCCGCCTCTCCCATGGCGAGGCCGAGCTCGACCGCCTCCTCCCAGTTCGTGTCGAGGGCCCGGCCGCACAGCTCCTCGAGGTCGTAGCCGGCCAGGGCGGCGGGCACCGTCCCGAAGTAGGAGAGGACCGAGTACCTGCCGCCGATGTCGGGCCGGTTCGCGAACACGTGCCGGATCCCGAGCTCGCCCGCGAGGCGCTGCAGCGGGGTGCCGGGGTCGGTCACGACGGCGTAGCGGGAAGGATCCTTCACCCGGGAGCGGGCGTAGTCGAACAAGACGTTCGGCTCGAGCGTCGTGCCCGACTTCGAGGAGACGAGAATGAAGGCGTCCTCGAGGGGCAGCGACGACACGGTGAGCGGGTCCGTCGTGTCGCACACGACGATGCGGCGGCCCTGCCACTCGCCGAGGGCGTCCCGCACCGCGGCGAGCACCGCCGGACCGAGCGAGGAGCCGCCCATCCCGAGCAACACGACCGTGTCCTGGTCGATCGAGGCGGCGAAGGACGAGAGCCGCTTGGCCTCGGCCTCGATCTCGCGGGGCACCTCGATCCAGCCGAGCCGGCTCGCCGAGACGTTCCCCTCCGGCCAGAGGGTGGCGTCCTTTGCGCGCAGCCGGCGTGCGAGCGAAGCGGTGTCGGCCATCGCGGCTAGCCCTGCTCAAGCTGGGCGGCCTTGTCGGCGAGGCGGGCGAGCACCTCGTCGAAGGACTTCTCGAAGGCCGTGACACCCTCCTGCTCGAGCGTCTCGGCGACCTCGGCGAGGTCCACCCCGACGTCGGCCAGCTCCGCCAGCACCTCGCGGCCCCACTCGAAGTCGTCGACGGTCCTCGCGACGTGGCCGTGGTCGAGGAAGGCCTCGAGGGTCGGCTCGGGCATCGTGTTCACGGTGTGGGGCCCGATGAGCGTCTCGACGTAGAGCAGGTCCGGGTAGTCGGGGTTCTTGGTCGAGGTCGAGGCCCACAGCGGCCGCTGCACGCGCGCCCCGGCAGCCGAGAGCCGCTCCCAGCGCGGTCCGCTGAAGGCCCGCGTGAAGCACTCGTAGGCGAGCCGGGCCTGCGCCACCGCCGTCTTGCCGAGCACCTTGCGGGCGGCGACCTGCTCGGCCGAGCCGGCATGGGCCTCCGCGATCGCCTCGAGACGGCGGTCGGTCTCGGTGTCGACCCTGCTCACGAAGAACGAGGCGACCGAGGCGACCCGGCTCGGGTCGCCGCCGGCGGCCACGAGCTGTTCGAGGCCGGCGAGGTAGGCCTCCATCACCTCCTCGTACCGCTCGAGGGAGAAGATGAGCGTCACGTTGATGCTCCGGCCCTCGGCGATCATCGCCTGGATGGCCGGGATGCCCTCTTTCGTGGCCGGGACCTTCACGAGCAGGTTGGGCCGATCGATCCGCTCGTGGAGGGCCCGCGCCGCCTCGATCGTTCCCGCCGTGTCGCGGGCAAGGCTCGGCGCCACCTCGATCGAGACGAAGCCGTCGGTGCCGCCGCTCTCGTCATGAAGCGGCCGGAAGCGCTCGAGCGCGCCCTCGACGTCGCTCACCACGAGGTCCCAGTAGGCGTCGATCACGGTGCCGTGCCGCCGGAACGACTCGGCGAACTGCTCGTCGTAGTCGTGCCCCTCCTCGATGGCCTTGGCCATGATCGTCGGGTTGGAGGTGAGGCCCCGCACCCCTGACGCGATCAGCTCGTCGAGATGGCCACCGGTGAGCCAGGAGCGCTTCAGGTTGTCGATCCAGGGGCTCTGGCCGCCCCGGTCGTACAGGTCGTGCAGCGTGGTCATCGCGCATCCTCCCTCTCCTCGAGCAGGCACCGGGCCCGCTCCGCCACGTGCTCTGCGGTGAAGCCGAACTCCTCCATGTTGCGGCTGCCCGGCGCCGAGGCCCCGAAGCGGTCGATCGTGACGGTCGCGTCGGCGTAGCGGTCCCAGCCGAACGAGGAGGCGGCCTCGACCGCGAGGGTCGGGACGCCGGGCGGCAGCACGGCCCGGCGATGCTCGGCGCCGGCGGCCTCGAACAGGTCGAACGAGGGGAGGGAGACGACCCGCACCGAGCGCCCCTCCCCGGCGAGCAGCCCGGCGGCGGCGACGCAGTGCTGCACCTCGCTCCCAGTGCCGACGAGGACGAGCTCCGGGGCCCCGCCGGGCGCCTCGACGAGCACGTAGCCGCCGCGCGCGACGCCCTCGGGCGCCCGCTCGGCCGTGCCGTCGAGCACGGGCACCTCCTGGCGGGTGAGCACGAGCAGCGTCATGCCCTCGGAGTCGACGGCGACCTTCCAGGCAGACGCGGTCTCGTTCGCGTCGGCCGGCCGGATCACCCGGAGCCCGGGCATCGCCCGGAGCGAGGCGAGCTGCTCGATCGGCTGGTGGGTGGGCCCGTCCTCTCCGAGGCCGATCGAGTCGTGGGTGAAGAAGACGATCGCATGGGCCCGCGAGATCGCCCCGAGGCGGAGCGCCGGCCGGCAGTAGTCGCTGAAGGCGAAGAACGTCCCCCCGACCGGGAGCACGCCGCCGTGGAGCGCCATCCCGTTGAGGGCGCTCACCATGGCGAACTCGCGGATGCCGTAGTGGACCTGACGGCCTCCGGGGTTCGCCCTCGACATCGCGTCGGCGAGGTCGAGGGCGGTGCCGGTGTTGCCCGTCAGGTCGGCCGCACCGGCGACGAGGCTCGGGATCAGCTCGGCGGTCGCCGTGAGCGCCACGTTCACCGCCTTGCGGGTCGCCATCTTCGCACCGGGCTCGAATCGGGGCAGCTTCTCCTCCCAGCCCTTCAGCCCCTGCCCGCCGAGGCCGGCCTCGAAGGCGGCCTGCTCGCTGGCCGAGAGGGTCTCGCGCCGGGCGAGCCACGCCTCGCGGGCCGGCCGGTGGCGGGCGCCGGCCTCCCGGTACCAGGCGAGGACGTCCTCGGGCACGTAGAAGGCCTCGTCGGGCGGGAGGCCGAGCAGCTCCTTTGTGACGCGGATCTCCTCCTCGCCGAGCGGCTCACCGTGAGCCTCCTTGGTGTCGGTGCGGTGGGGCGACGGCCAGCCGATGTGGCTGCGCACGACGACGAGGGAGGGGCGGTCCGGCTCTGCCATCGCTTCCCGCAGGCCCCGCTCGAGCGCGTCGAGGTCGTTCGCCACCTCGCCGAGGCGGAGGACCTGCCACCCGTAGGCCTCGAAGCGCCGCGGGACGTCGTCGGTGACGGCAAGCTCGGTCGGGCCGTCGATCGTGATGTGGTTGTCGTCGTAGACGAACACGAGCCGGCCAAGGCCGAGGTTGCCGGCGAGCGAGGCGGCCTCGTGGCTCACGCCCTCCATCAGGTCCCCGTCGCCGCAGATCCCGAAGACGTGGTGGTCGCAGAGCCCGGGCCCGAAGCGGTGTCGCACGACCTGCTCGGCCATCGCCATCCCGACCGCCTGGGCGAAGCCCTGGCCGAGCGGGCCGGTCGTCACCTCGACCCCGGGCGTGCGGTGCACCTCGGGATGGCCGGGGGTCCTCGATCCGAACTGCCGGAACTGCCGGAGGTCCTCGAGCTCGAGGCCGTAACCGGTGAGGTAGAGCATGGCGTACTGCAGGATCGAGGCGTGCCCGTTCGAGAGGACGAAGCGGTCGCGGTCGAACCAGCCGGGATCGCCGGCGTCGTAGGTCATGACCCGGGTGAACAGGACGTGCGCGAGAGGGGCGAGCGCCATCGCGGTGCCGGGATGGCCGGAGTTCGCCCGCTGCGGGGCGTCCATCGCGAGGCCGCGGATCACGTTGACGCCACGCTGCTCGAGGTCGTGGCGGTCGGGGACGAAAGCGGTCACCGACGCATGCTAAGGGGTCGGTGCCGGGCGACGGGCCCCGGGCAGCGGCTCAGGGTGATCCGAGCCGTTCCGGGCTCCTGGCGAGCTGGTCGACATCGACCCCTGCGGAGGGCGCCGTTCGCAACTCGCGGGTACCGGCGGCGCGCCCGTTGCCGGATGGAAGAGCGCGCCGCCCGGCAGGCCGGGCCTCAGGTGCGGACGAGCTCCTCTGGAGCCTCCGGAGCCTCCTCGTGCCCGGGCTGGGCGCCGTCGGCCTGCCCACCGGCGCCGTCGCGGGGCCGGGCGAGGCGCACCTCGCTCAGGCGAACCTTGGCCTGCCCGGTCCGCACGAGGAGCGAGATGACCCACCAGCCGGGGTCGATCTCGCCCGGGCCGAGAGCGAGGCGGGCCGAGGTGGGTGCGGCGTGGTGGTTGTTGTGGAGCCCCTCGCCTGCGGTCAGCCAGGCGAGCCACTGGTTGTTGCGGGCCGTGTTCTCGTAGGTCTTCTTCCCGAAGTAGTGGCCGACCGCGTTCACCGCCGCGTTGACCGAGAGGTAGATGACGACGTGGAAGCCCGCCGCCATGAGGCCGACCTGCCAGCCGAAGGCGGCGCAGAGGATGCCGATGCCGATGGCGAGCCCGAAAAGGGCGTGGTCGAACAGGACCCGGTCGAGGCGGTCGGGCGGGAGGTCCTTCGCGTACTTCTGGACGAGCTCCCCGTCGCGGGCCGCCTTCCGGTAGAGCGCCACGTTGCCGAGCTGCACCTTCCAAAAGCCGAGCAGGAGGGGGGAGTGGGGGTCGCCCTCGACGTCGGTGTAGGCGTGGTGCTTGCGGTGGACCGCCACCCACTGGCGGGGCCGGATCCCCGTCGTCACCCAGGTGACGACCCGGAAGGCCATGCGGACGCCGGGGCTCAGCGTGAGCGCTTTGTGGGCGAGGGCCCGGTGGAGGAAGACCGTCGTGCAGATCACACCGATCTGGGTGACGACGAAGCCGATGATGAGGGCAAGGAGCACGCTGGGCATCGAGGCAACACTAACACCTCGCCTACCTGCCGGTCGGTAGGCCGGGGGGAGGGTGGGGTACGCTGGCCGTGTGAGCACCACCGCCGCCGGCGCCGCCACGCGCGCCCTCATCTTGCGGGCGGCGCTGTCCTGTTTCGCCCGCAACGGCTACGACGGCACCTCGCTCAACGACATCGCCGGCGAGGTCGGCATCCGCCGCCAGAGCCTGCTCCACCACTTCCCTTCAAAGGAGGTGCTCTACCGCCAGGTGCTCGAGGCGAGCTTCATGGACTGGGTCGCCCGCGTCGCCGGCGCCGTCGATCAGCCCCGGGAGGGTTGGGAGCAGGTGGACCGGGTGCTCACGGTGGGCTTCCGCTTCTTCGCCGAGAGCCCGGACTTCGTCCGCCTCGTGCGCCAGGAGTCCCTCGCCGGGGGCGGGCGGCTCGCCCACGAGCTCGGGGAGGCCGTGCAGCCGATGATGCGGCGCGCCGTCGCGTTCTTCGAGCGCCAGATGGCCCTTGGCAACTTCCGGGCCCACGATCCCGAGCAGCTCATCTTGACCGGCTACGCCGCCCTCTCGATGTGGTTCAGCGACGGCCCGTTCCTCGAGGCGGTCCTCGGGCGCGACCCGCTCGCCGCCGAGGAGCTGGAGCGCCGCCTCGACCATCTGAGGTCGTTCTTCAGGGCCGCCCTCGAGCCCTCCGAGGCGGGCTGCGAGGTGGCGCACCGCCCGGCGCGCTCCGGCGCTGCCTCCTGAGCGGGGGCGCCCGTGAGCCGGATGCAGGTGCCCCCGAACTGCGACCTCACCCTCGGGATGGTCTGTCTCGACAAGGCGACGCCCGGCCGGACCGTCTGGCGGATGAAGGCCGACGAGCGGTTCGCGAACACCGCCGGGATCATCCAGGGCGGCTTCATCGGCGCCTTCGCCGACTCGGCCATGGGCGCCTCGGCGGTGACCTTCGCCCTCGCCGGGCAGTCGGGCAAGGTGGGGGTGGCGAACGCGGAGATGAAGGTGAGCTTCCTCCGGCCGGTCGCGGTCGGCACCGACCTCACCTGCGAGGCGACGGTGGTCTCGGGGGGCGAGCGGGTGGTGTTCTGCGAGGCGACCGTCTCCGACGGCGCCGGCCGGCTCGCCGCGAGGGCGAGCTCGACCTACCTCGTCACCCCGAGGTCCTAGCGTGCCGGCCCGGCCCCCCTCGACCGCCGCCTCGCCGCCTGGCAGGTGCCGCAGTTGGTAGGTTGGCGACGATGGCGAAACCCCGGCAGAAGGTGAGCGAGACGAAGACCGAGGTGACCGAGCTCGTCGGGCTCGTGAAGGCCTACGCGCTCCAGGAGACCGTCGGGCCGCTCAAGAGGATCGGCCGCACCGTCGCCTTCGGCTCGGCCGCGGCGGTGGTGTTCGGGATCGCCTCGGTGCTGACCCTCGTCGGGGTCCTGCGGCTGCTCCAGACCGACACGGGCCACGTCTTCGCGGGCGAGTGGGACTGGGTCCCGTACCTGCTCACGATCGGGGCCGGGTTCCTCATGCTCGGCGCCGCCGCCGCGCTCGTGCTGCGCAAGCGACCGGAGGTGCGATGAGCCAGCGGGTCACCCTCGACGACATCGAGGCGAAGCTGCGGGGGCTCGCCGGCTCGGCCCAGTCCTCGGCGACGGCGAGGGCGAGCGCGCCGCCCGCCATCGCCGTCGGGGCGGCCGGCGCGGTGCTCGCCGTGGCCGCCGTCTACCTGCTCGGGCGCCGCCGCGGCCGCAAAGCGGCGCCGGTGCTCGAGATCCGCCGCATCTGAGCGGGGAGGCACGGTGGGGGGTCTCGTCGATCGCATGACGCGGGCGGTCGTGCGCCGCGGGGTGCGCGAGGGCCTTTTGGGCGGCGACGGCAAGT
>DATGKK010000105.1:0-18411 GCA_035294725.1 Acidimicrobiales bacterium
GGCCGGGGAATTCCGGACGTGCACCCACCCGTCCACGCACCCGGCCACCCTCCCGCCGTGGGCGGCGGCGCGGTCTCCCGAACCGTGGTTTGGCGACTGCTAGGTTCACCGCACTGGCGCCCCCACCGCGCCATCAGGTGATGCGTCCGGAGAGGCCGGGGCATCAGGTTTCGAAGGGAGTTGCCGACGTGGCAGCAGGGACGGTGAAGTGGTTCAACGCCGAGAAGGGCTACGGCTTCATCTCGCAGCCTGACGGTGCGGACGTGTTCGTCCACCACTCGTCGATCCAGATGCAGGGCTACCGCACCCTCACCGAGGGCCAGGAGGTCGAGTTCGACATCCAGGAGGGACCAAAGGGGCTTCAGGCCGGGAACGTCCGCTCCCTCTGAGCTGCGAGGGCGCGGCCGCCTGAGCACTCACCGGTCACCCCCGTCCGTTTCGCAGATCCTCCTTCGGCCGCGGCCGAGATTCTGGCAACCTTTCGCGCTCGCCGCGCGCGTTCGGGCCTCCCCGGAACGCCGGTTCTCGCCTGACCCGCCGGCTGCTCGTGCAGACCGCCCTGCGAGGATCGGTTACTGTGTGGTCAGTTGGTCTGGCGGCGTCATGGCCGTGCCGGTGCAGGAGTGCTGGCAGCGGGCCAAATGCCATGGCGAGGGCGCGTGCGCTCTCACGATCCGAGGTGACAGATGAGTGAGTTCTCGCTGGAGTTGAACGAAGACCAGCTCCAGGTGATCAAGTGGGTCCACGACTTCGCGGAGAGCGTGGTGCGGCCGGCCGCCCATGAGTGGGACGAGCGCGAGGAGACGCCGTGGCCGATCATCAAGGAGGCGGCCGCCATCGGCCTCTACTCGTTCGACTTCGTAGCGAACTGCTTCGGGGACTCGACCGGGCAGCTCCTCCCCGCGGTCAACGAGGAGCTCTCGTGGGGCGACGCCGGCATCGCGCTGTCGATCCTCGGATCGACGCTCGGCCTTGCCGGCATCGTGGCGAATGGGACTCCGGAGCAGGTCGCGGAGTGGGCGCCGCAGTGCTTCGGAACTGCCGATGACATCAAGCTGGCCGCCTTCTGCGTCTCGGAGCCCGATGCCGGCTCGGACGTGAGCCACCTCGCGACGCGCGCCAGCTACGACGAGGCCACCGACACCTGGACGCTCAACGGCACGAAGACCTGGATCACGAACGGTGGCATCGCGGACCTCCATGTCGTCGTCGCCGTCGTCGAGCCTGGGCTGGGCTCGCGCGGGCAGGCGAGCTTCATCGTCCCGCCCGGTACGCCGGGCCTCTCGCAGGGCCAGAAGTTCAAGAAGATGGGGATCAGGGCCTCCCACACCGCAGAGGTGGTGCTCGACGAGGTGAAGGTCCCCGGGTCCTGCCTGCTCGGCGGCAGGGAGCGGCTAGAGGAGCGGATCGCGCGGGCTCGCGAGGGCAAGAGCTCGAGGGGCCAGGCTGCGATGGCGACCTTTGAGGCGAGCCGTCCTGCTGTTGCGGCCCAGGCCGTCGGGATCGCGCGGGCTGCCTACGAGTACGCGCTCGAGTACGCGAAGGACCGGAAGACCTTCGGCAAGGCGATCATCGAGCACCAGAGCATCGCGTTCAAGCTCGCCGACATGCGTACCCGGATCGACGCCGCACGGCTGCTCTATCAACGGGCGGCGTGGATGGGTATGAACGGCAAGCCGTACACGGCCGGCGAGGGCTCGATGTCCAAGCTGGTCGCCGGCGAGACGGCGGTCTGGGTCACCGAGCAGGCGATCCAGATCCTCGGCGGCTACGGCTATGTGCGGGAGCACCCGGTCGAGCGGTGGCACCGGGACTCGAAGATCTACACGATCTTCGAGGGAACCTCCGAGATCCAGCGCCTCGTCATCGCCCGGGCGATCAGCGGGATGCACATCCAGTAGCTGACCAGGACGTTTGTCCGGCGGTGCCGTCCGGTTCGCCGAGACGGGCGAGGGCCACCGCCGCGATGGTCTCCGTGATCCGGTAGGTCGCCTCTTTGCTCCAGTGTTCCCAGCCGCGCGCGGCGGGGTCACGGGTCTCGAAGACCAGATGGCCTCCCGGCTGTAAGGCGGCGCGGGTGGTGCGTCCTGAAAACTGGATCAGCCCAGCGGTTGAGAGTCCCGTCCGGGTAAACGCCGGAGAGCCCGTGAGCCTCCCCCCGCCGGCCGGACAGGTTGGGCTATGAGTTGAGTCCGCCAGAGTGGTGTACGAGGGGTAGCCCCACCTGAGGGTCCCCCAGACGCGACGGCCACGGCGTCAACCTTCAAGTACCAGCGATGGAACTGAAGGGAGAACACGGTGGAGGTCACCAACACGATGGGCGCGGGCGAGCTCGTGCGCAAGTACCTGGAGTCCGAGGCGGGCAGTGAACTGCTCGGCGAGATGGTGAAGATGGCGGCGGAGCTGCTCATGGACGCAGAGGTCGACGTGCTCTGCGGCGCTGGCTACGGCGAGCGCAGCGAGGCCCGGGTGAACAGTCGCAACGGGCATCGCCGCAGGCGCTGGGACACCCGGGCCGGCACGGTGACGCTCGATGTCCCAAAGCTCCGGCGGGGCTCGTACTTCCCGAGCCTGTTGGAACCTCGCCGGCGAGCCGAACAGGCGCTCGTGAGCGTGGTGTGCCAGGCGTACGTGGAGGGCGTCTCGACCCGGCGAGTCGACGACCTCGTGCGCTCCAATGGGGATCGAGAGGATGTCGAAGTCCCAGGTCTCCGAGCTCGCGAAGGAC
This sequence comes from Acidimicrobiales bacterium, assembly GCA_035294725.1. Taxonomy (GTDB): domain Bacteria; phylum Actinomycetota; class Acidimicrobiia; order Acidimicrobiales; family Bog-793; genus DATGKK01. Next base: position 2,729 of record DATGKK010000105.1, read on the forward strand.
CTCGACCAACGAGTTGCCGAGTTCCGAGCCGCCCCCTCGCCGGCGGGCACCACTCGGGAGTCCTTGTCGCCCTCTCCTCGCGGTTCTCGCGTCGCAGAGCCGGCATCGACGTTCTCGGCTCGGCGGTCAGCAGCGTCATCGACGACCACCTGCAGGACCGGCTCGTGTACCTCGAGAGGCCGCCCGCCAGCGGGGGCTGAGCCGGCCCACACGTCGGCACTGCGACCTCGCTGCTTCGCTGGACCAAGGACCTTTCGGTGCTGCGGAGTCGTGCGCCGCGATGGGTGCTCGTGGCCAGCGTAGGGAGGATGGCGGGCACAGCACCGACGACCACGACCGGCCCGGGGCGGGAGAGATCGGACTGGCGTAGGGCTCGGTGGTCATGACCCGCTCGACCAGCTCCATGAACGGGACGATGCCGGTCTTCTCGGCCACGGTGCCGATGAGGCGGGCGGCGTGCACGTCGTAGGCGCCCATGTAACGGGGCGTCCCGTTGACGTCGGACGCCGGGACCCTCCCAACAGGGGGTCGGCTACCGGGTCCGTTGGTCGAGCAGCGCCGCAGGGAGCTCCGCAAGTCCGCGAGCGACGAGGTTGCGTTGATCGCAGCTCGCAAGTGGTAGGGAGAGGCGTTGAGCCGCGGCGACGTAGGCCGCGTCATAGGAGCTGAGCTGATGCTCACGCGCGAGCTCCGCGGTCCGCGCGCTCAACCTGGGGTCGGCGCGCACGAGCACTCCGAGCTCGGCGATCGCCCAGAGCCGCTGCCGCAGGCGAGCGCCGGCATCGGCGTCGCGCCAGCGGCGTTCCGCGACGTTGATCACCTCGTAGACGGCGAGATCGAGCGTGGCCAGTGCCCCGGTCTCGAGGAGCGCCGCGGCCGCCTTGTGGTGCACATCGTCGGTGTCCTCGGCGGCCAGCAGCACGCTGGCATCGAGGAAGATCACCCCGGCCGCTCGGCTTTCAGCACGGCGGCGACGTCGCCGCCGTGGCCGGTCAGACCGGTGTGGACCTCGCGCATCCGTGCGGCGAGCTGGCGTTGACGTTCGCCCAGCGCGGCTTCGGCGAGCGCACGCAGCGCCGCGCTACGTGTGACGCCCTCCTCGGTGGCTTGGGCGTCCACGCGAGCGAGCAACTCGTCGGGCAGGGAGATCATCACCTTCGCCACACGCGACAGTATACCCGGTGTTACCTTCTGTGGCGCCGAGCGATCCTTGACCGGGCCGGACACTGGCAGCTGCCCTGGGGCGCCACGCGAGCTCTGCCCGGCGGTCGGGGCCGCAGGAGCCGCTGCCACCGTCAACGGCGTCCGAGGTCCTGCCCGAACCGGCGAGCCCAGGCTCTTGCCGTAGTGGATCCGGTCCGAGACCACGCGCTGTGGAACTACGGCGTCGTCGAGGGAAGTACGTCGTCGTGCCACCGACGGCGCCGGGGCGGGCGGGCGCGCCCGGCTGAGCTCATTGTTGGTCGCAGGCCGGTTCCCTGCCGAGTACGACACGGCCACCGGCACCATGCCCCTCGAGCTCGCCCGGTCACGTCACGACGAGGACGCCGGTCATGAATTGGTGGATCTCGCAGAAGAACGGGTAGCGGCCGGGACGCCTCGGAGCGACGATCGTCCGTGCCGTGCCGGGCGGGACGAGCCCGGTGTTGAAAGCGGGCGGATGGCCCTGGTCGCTCGTGGCGGTCAAGGTGTGGGTGACCGAGTCGTCGTTCACGACCCGGATGCGCGTTCCGGGAGCGACCCGCACCACACTCGGGACGTAGGCGAAGTTGCGGATCGTCACGGTGACGACGGCGCCGGCACGGCCGTGCGATGGCGAGGTGGGACGCTGGCTGGCGCCGGTTGGAGCGACCAGCGAAGCCCCGAGCGCAGCTGCCCCGGCGAGGACGGCGATGCCGGCGAGGCCCGCAGGGGCCGGACGGAGCCGGCGTGCGGCGGACCGGTCACCCGATCGGCCGGTCACGAGCGTTGCCAGCAGCAAGAGCGCCGTTGCGAGCTCGAGGCCGCCGGCAACGGCACCAGCCGTCGTCGGGACCTCCCGAAAGCCGAAGAGGCCCACGTCGAGGCTGACGAGGTAGGCGGCGATCGTGCCGAGCCCGGCGAGACCGCCCGCTGCGTAGAGAAGATCGTCGCCAAGGCGCCGGCCCCGGCTCCAGGCTCTTGCCGCGATGGCGAGCGCGAGGGCACCGGTCACGACCACCTGGACGAGGAAGAGCGGGCCGATCGTCGGGATCCTGCGGTAGCCCGTCAGGTACAGGTCGAGGTGGATCGCAGCGGAGCCCGCAAGGGCGCCGGCCCCGACCAACCGTAGAGCTCGGAACGAGGACGGCTCAGGTTTTGTCACAAAGAAGGTTCGAGGCAGCGCCGTAGCGCGGATGAGGCATCCACCGGCGAGCACGGCTCCGAATGGTCACTGGGTCGACGAACGGCCCGGACGAAGTGACGACAAAGGAGTACGCCGTGACCATCGACGAGCACCGGCTCCGGGAGCTGACCGAAGAGTCGAGCGACCTGCAGTCGGACGCCCTCCAAGTGACGAAGCAGGCACTCGACGAGTACGTCGAGCTCTCCCACGAGGAGGAGGCTCCACCGCCTGCGGCCGCGGCTCTTGTCGATCACGACGGCGAGGAGGGTTCGGCCACGGTCTCGACCCGGCGCCTGCTCGTCGGCGCGCTCGTGGCCGGCGGCTTCGGCGTCGCCGTCGCCTCGCTGTTCGCGGGGACCGCCGTCGCCGGCGCGAGCACGACCGGCGACGTCGACATCCTCGAGACGGCGGCCTCGATCGAGGTGCTCGCCGTCGCGACCTACGGCAAGGCGCTCACGCTGCCCTTCATCGGCGGATCATCGGCCAACCCTGTCGTGAAAGCCTTCGCCCAGACGACCAAGGCCCAGCACGCCCAGCACCTGCAGGCCTTCAACGCCGCCACGGCCCGCCTCGGCGGAGCCAAGCAGACCAAGCCGGACCCGAAGTACGCCAAGATCGTCCAGGCGGCGGTCCCGACCCTGAAGAGCGCAGCTGACGTGGTCGGGCTCGCTCGCACGCTCGAGCTCGTTGCCGCCGAGACCTACGTGAAGGACTGCTCGGAGCTCTCGAGCAAGAGCGCCCGCACGGTGATGGCCTCGATCATGGGGGTCGAGGCTCAGCACGTCGCCGTGCTCGACGCCGTCGGCGCCCTCCTCGCCGCCGGCGCCCCGCAGCTCATCACCCTCAGCCCGACCAACGTGGCGAAGCTCCCCGCCGTCGCCGGGAGCCTCGGCATCCCCTACCCGTTCTGGCCGACCGCGCAAGCCAGCCCTGCGACCGAAGGAGCAGTCAAGTGAGAAGCAACCGACGGCAACTGCGTGCCGACATCTCCGACAGCGAGCTGGCGGCGATGACGAAGTCCATGGACGAGCTGCACCACGACGAGTCGCTCCCGAAGCTGCGCGCCGCCGTCGCCGAGTGGACCGAGGAGATCGCCGCCGCCTCGCCGGTGCGCGAGGCTCCCAACCCCTCCCGCCGCCGCTTCCTCATCGGGACCGGGGGCGTCATCGCCGCCGGCGGCCTGCTGGCGGCCTGCAGCAGCACGCCCGCAGCAGCGCACCACACCCGACGCAAGTCGTCGGGCACAGGGGGCAACTCGGGATCCGGCTCCGGCTCTTCCTCCGGGCTCTCTCCCGCCGACGCCACCTCGCTCGCCGTCGACGCGAGCATCGAGAACCTGGCGGTGGCCGCCTACACCAAGGGCATCGACGCCGCCACGGCGGGCAAGTTGGGTGCGGTGCCGCCGGCGGTCCCGGTGTTCGCCACGACCGCGCGCTCGCACCACGCAGCCCATGCCGCGGCCTTCAACGCCGTGCTCACTGCGGCAGGCCTGAGCGCCGTGCACGAGCCGGACCCGGTCCTCACGCCGGTCGTGACGAAGAAGTTCGCCACCGTGAAGAACGTGGGGGACCTTGCAGAGCTCGCCCTGCTGCTCGAGAACGTCGCCGCCCAGACCTACCAGGCCGACGTCGGCGGGCTCACGAGCACCCATGCGATCGCCACGACGGCGTCCATCCAGCCCGTCGAGATGACCCACGCGGCCATCCTCTACTTCGTGCTCGGGAAGTACCCCGGGGCCCAGACGGCGAGCGGCACGCCGCTCGCGTTCAACCCGCTCCAGCTGAGCCGTCCCAACAGCGACGTCTCGAGCACCTGAGCTCGTTCCACCCCACCCCCACCCGGGCTTCACAGCCGGGCCGGCCGGCGACCCCTCAGGGCCGGCTGGCCCGGCTGTGGGTTCGAGGATGGCATCGAGCTGACCCCTGCCCTGGACGGCTCAGGGGAGGCGCCTCACTCCCCGTAGCCCGCTCCAGGCGAAGTCGGCAACTCGGGTCGCGAGAAGGACGGCTTCCTTCTCGGTGTCCTGCTCGCCCGGGCGCCGATGGGCTCGCTGGCGGAGCCAGTGCCTCGTGACGCCCTCGGTCATGCCGACGACCGCGATCGCGAGGGTGCGCCGGTGGTCCTCTGCGATGTCGGCTTCGATGAGCGGGCTCACGAACTCGGCGATGGCGTCTTGGATCGAGCGCAGGCCGCGGGCGAGCTCCTCGTCCGGAGGGGCGTCGTAGAGCATCCGCATTGCGGACTGGTTCTCGACGGTGAAGCGGAAGTAGGCGAGCATGCCGGCCTCCACCTGCCGGTGGAAGGCGGTCTCGCCGAGGGCGGCATCGGCCAGCGCCTGGATGAGGCGGGCGGTCACGTCGTCGATCAGCTCGAGGTAGAGCGCCCGCTTGGAGGCGAAGTGCTGGTAGAGCAGTGGCTTGGTCACCCCGGCCGCCGTCGCGATGTCCTCCATGGTCGTGGCGGTGAAGCCCGAGTTGGCGAAGGTCTCGAGCGCGACGTCGATCAGCTGCCGGCGCCGGGTGGCGGCGGAGAGCCGCCGCCGTGGTCGCGTGCCGGGCAGGGTGTCCATTGGGCTACGACCTTACTGCCGGGTCAACTCGTTGGCGAGCTCCTCGAGCCGCGCAGGCAGTTGCTCTGACGAGAAGCGGACCTTGGCCACGAGCTCGTTCCGATCGAGGACGAACGGGTCCGGGTTCGCAAGGAAGCGGGCGATGGGCGCAGGGTCCTCGCAGTCGAACCAGCTGAAGCCGTAGCGGCGGAGCTCGGTCGCGACCGGGTACCGCCCGGCAGCGAAGGGTCGCCGGTGCAAAGCGGCCTCGATGGCGCCGTTGCCGAACCCCTCCCAGCTCGACGGGAGCGCGACGAGATCGCTCGCGGCGTACGCGTCCTCGAGCGTGATCTGGTCGCCGCCGGGCCTTCCCACCACCACAAGAGCGCCCGAACGGCGCACGAGCTCGTCGAAACGGGGGCGCTCGGAGTCGTCAACCGGACCGAGGAGCCAGTACGTGGCACGCACGGCCGCCGCGAGGAGCAGACCCCCGGCGACGTTCTTCGAGGCTGCGCCCCGGGTCGGCTGTAAGAGGAGCCGGTCGCCGTCAGAAAGGCCGAGCAGCGAGCGGGTCCGGTCGCGCCGGCCGGGCGGAGGATCCGGGTCGAACATGTGGTAGATCGTCTCGGCCCGGACCCCGCGCGCCGCGAGCTCGAGCCGGGACCGCTCGTTCACGGTCACATGCCGCCAGGCCGGGTCGTCCGGCACCGGCGCCTCCGGCGCTCCTCGATGCTGTTCGCGAGCTCCGGGGATGGCTGCGCCGCCGTCCTGCCACGGCAGGTCGTGATGGCGAAGCAGGGCGCGCCGCCCCCGGAGGAGGTCGGCGATTGCGGGAACGGTACCGAGGTTCTCCACCACCACGAGGTCGGCCTTTTCGAGCTGCTCGCGGACGAGGGCGAGCGCAGACGGGCCGAGGGGGCGTTGGCCCGCCCCGTCAAGGGCCGGGGCGAGGTGGTCGGCGCAGCCGGCGCCGGCCACGGTCGCGACCTCCCAGCCGAGCGCTCCGAACGCGCGCTGCCAGACGGCTGACGCGACCGCCACGCCGTCTCCGGTGCCAAGTCGGCGGGCGATGAAGAGCACCCTTCGTCGACTCGACATGGGCTGCAGGCTAGGCAGCGGGCCACGGCCCGCCGCCACGGAGTAGAACTAGGCGATGGCCCGAAAGGCGCTCATCACCGGGATCACCGGCCAGGACGGCTCCTACCTCGCCGAGCTGCTGCTCGGGCACGGCTACGAGGTGGTGGGGATGCTCCGCCGGTCGAGCACGGTCAACTTCGAGCGGATCGCCCACATCCAAGACGAGATCACCCTCGTGCCCGGTGACGTCCTCGACGAGGTGTCGATGATCGAGGTCCTCCGGGAGCACCGCCCCGACGAGGTGTACCACCTCGCGGCGCAGTCGTTCGTGAAGACCTCCTGGAGCCAGCCCGTGCTGACCGGCGACGTCACCGCCATGGGGGTGACGCGGATCCTCGACGCGATCAGGCTCACCGATCCTGAGTGCCGCTTCTACCAGGCGAGCTCGTCGGAGATGTTCGGCAAGGTCCAGGAGGTGCCCCAGAACGAGGCCACGCCGTTCTACCCCCGGAGCCCGTACGGGGTCGCGAAGGTCTACGGCCACTGGATCACGGTCAACTACCGGGAGAGCTACGGCCTCCACGCGTCGTCCGGGATCCTGTTCAACCACGAGAGCCCGCGACGGGGCATCGAGTTCCTTCCGCGCAAGGTGAGCTACGGCGTCGCCCGCATCAAGGCCGGGCTCGACGACGAGCTCCGGCTCGGCAACCTCGACGCGAAGCGGGACTGGGGTTTCGCCGGTGACTACGTCCGGGCCATGTGGTCGATGCTGCAACGGGACGAGCCCGGCGATTACGTCGTCGCGACCGGCGAGACTCACTCGGTGCGCGAGTTCTGCGAGGTCGCCTTCGAGCACGCCGGCCTCAACATGGAGCGCTACGTCCGGGTCGACCCCCGGTTCATGCGGCCGGCCGAGGTGGACCTGCTCGTCGGGGACGCCACGAAGGCCCGGACCGAGCTCGGCTGGAAGACCGAGGTGGACTTCCCGGGTCTCGTCCAGATGATGGTCTCGGCGGACATCGACCTCGTGCGCCGGCAAACGGGCTGAGAGCCCGCGGCGCCCGCTTGGCCAGATGCGGGCGCGGGCTCCTAGCATGGCGGAAGTCCCATGGCACCTGCCGTCCGCCTACGTGAGGCCGTTGCCCTCTCCGGCCGCTTCCCCCTCCTCGCAGGAGTCTCGCTCGAGGTCGCGGCGGGGGAGGTCGCGCTCGTCCGAGGGCCGAACGGCGCCGGCAAGACGAGCCTGCTCCGGCTGTGCGCCGGCCTTGTTCCGCTCCACTCGGGCGAGGCGGTCGTCCTCGGGCACGACCTTGCACGGGACCGGTGGGCGGTGCGCCGGCGGGTCGGGCTCCTTGGGCACCATGGCTTCCTCTACGACGAGCTCACCGTCGAGGAGAACCTGCGCTACTCGCTCCGGGCGGCCGGGATAGAGCCGTCGGCGGCGATCCCGGCTGCCGCCCGGCTCGGACTCGTCGGCCGGCTTGGGGCGACGCAGGTGGGCCGGCTCTCGGCCGGGCAGCGGCGGCGCACGGCGCTTGCCGTCCTCGTTGCGCGCGACCCGGAGCTGTGGCTGCTCGACGAGCCTCATGCCGGCCTCGACCAGGAGGCGCGCGACCTCCTTGACGGCCTGGTGCTCGACGCCCGAGCTCGTGGCCGCACGATCCTGCTCTGCTCGCACGAGCACGAGCGCGCGGTCGCGCTGTCGGATCGTGTCGTCGACCTCGCCGGGGGACGGAGCGTGGGGGAGCCGGCCCATGTGGCATGACGCCCTCCTGGTCGCGGGAAAGGACCTCCGCATCGAGCTGCGCTCCCGGGTGGCGCTCAACCAGGTCGTGCCCTTCGCCGCCGCCGTCATCTTGCTCTTCGGCCTCGCGCTTGGGCCGGACCGGTCCGTGCTGGCGCCGGCGGCCGCCGGGCTGTTCTGGATCGCCGTGCTGCTCTCGTGCGTGCTCGCCACCCAGCGCAGCTTCTCCCTCGAGGTCGCGGACGGCACCCGGGACTCGCTGCGGCTCTCGGGTCTCGACCCCGCCGGCATCTTCCTCGGGAAGACCGCAGCCGTGATCGTCCAGCTGCTCGTGCTCGAGGCCGTGCTCAGCGTCGGCGTCGCCATCCTCTACGGAGCCCGCCTCGGGGGAGGAGCCGTGCTCGTCGCCGCCTGCCTGGCCGCCACCGTCGGGCTCGCCTCGGTCGGTATCGTCTACGGTGCCGTCGCTTCCGGCCTCCGGGTGCGCGAGACGCTGCTGCCGTTGCTCTTCCTTCCGGTGGCGGCGCCCGTGCTGCTCGGCGCGACGAAGGCCTGGGACGAGGCGCTGTCGGGCTCGCCCTCGGGTGGGCTCGGGTGGCTGTCGCTGCTCGCCGCGTTCGCGGTGGTCTACGTCGCCATCGGCGTGGTGGTGTTCGGCCCACTGCTGGAGGACTCATGAGGCGATCGAAGACGTTGAGGGTGGTCGGGCTGCTCGCGCTGGTCGGCATCGCCGCCACGGTGTGGCTCGGGCTCTTTGTCACCCCGAACGCCGTCGGCTTTCCGGACGGTCTCGTGAGGCTCCTCTACATCCACCCTCCGATGGCGTGGGTGGCGTTTCTCGCCTACGGCATGGCCTTTTTGTCGAGCCTGCTCTACCTGTGGCCGCGCACGAGGGACCCGAGGTTCGACCGTCTCGCCGGGGCCTCGGCCGAGGTCGGGGTGGTGTTCACGGGCCTCACGCTGGTGACGGGCTCGCTGTGGGGCCGCCCCACCTGGGGTGTCTGGTGGACCTGGGACCCGCTCCTCACTACGACTGCGCTGTTGTTCGTGCTCTACCTCGGCTACCTGGCGCTCCGCCGGGTGCCCGGGGAGCCCGAGGCGGTGGCCCGACGCTCGGCCATCGCGGCGCTCATCGCCTTTGTGGACGTGCCGGTGGTCTACTTCTCCGTCGACTGGTGGAGGAGCCTCCACCAGCCGCAGACGCTGAACTTCACGGGGCGGCACCTGTTCGTCCACGGGATCATGGCCTGGACGATGCTGCTCGGCTTCGTCGCGTTCACCCTCGCCTATGCCTGGCTGACCGCGCATCGCTACCGGCTCGCCGGCCTCGCCGCCAAGGCCGAGGAGGAGGGGCTGGCCGTCGCGCTGCACGAGCGCCGATCGGAAGCCCGGGTGCTCGTGTGAGCCCCTACATCGAAGCCGGCTACAGCGCGGTGCTCGCGGTCCTCGGCGGCTACGCAGCAACGCTGATCGGGCGAGAGCGCCGTGCACGGGGACGCCTCGACAGCACACGGCCGGCCCAGCACGAGCAGGCTGCCGGGAAGCCGGAGCCCACGTCTCCCGCTGCTGCCCACCTTGGCGGGCCGGCCGATCTTCCGGAGCGAGACCGGTGACGAGCACCCGGCGCCTCGCCCTCGTCGGCTTCGTCCTCGTCGCAGCCCTCGGCTTCCTCGTGTACAAGGGCTTGACCTCCGCCCTCGTCTACTTCCGCACGGCCAGCGAGGCCATGGCGCAGCGGGCGCAGCTCGGGACGTCGGTCTTCCAGCTCGAGGGGACGGTCGTGCGAGGGACGGTGCATCGGGTAGGGGTCGCGGAGGTGAGCTTCGAGATCCGCCAGGGTGGCGCCACCATCCATGTCGAGAACCGCGGCGACCCGCCCCAGATGTTCCGCCCTGGCCTGCCGGTCGTGGTCGTGGGGCACTTCGTGGCCGGCTCCGACCGCTTCGTCTCGGACCAGATCATGGTGAAGCACTCCCAGCAGTACATCGCGGCGCACCCGAACCGGGTGCGAGCGAGCTCGGGTACGTGAGGGCCGCCGCCGGCTGCCGCCGCGAGCGGTCACCCGCCGGAGCAGGCCCGTGCTGAACGCGGTCCTCGGGCAGATTGGGATCGCGCTCGGGCTCGTCTCGGCCGCGGGCGGGATCATCGGCCTCGCCCTCGGGCTCTGGCGGCGAAGCGACGGCCTGCTGAGGGCCGCTCCGAAGGCGGTCATCGGACTTGCCGCCGGGGTGCTGCTCTCGGTGGTGGCGATGGAGCACGCACTGCTCACGCACGACTTCTCGATCGCGTACGTCGCCAACAACAACAGCCGCGAGACGCCGCTGCTCTACGACATCACCGGCATGTGGTCGGCCCTGCAGGGCTCCATCCTGCTCTGGGCGCTCATCCTCACGGGCTACCTCGCGGCGGTCGCCTGGCGGTTCCGCTCCCGCTCGACCGACCGGCTCGTCGCCTGGGCCACCCTCGTCGGGCTCGGCGCCGCCGCCTTCTTCTTCGGCCTCATGGCCGGGCCCGCCAATCCGTTCGTCACGGTGAGCGGCGCTGCCCCCTCGAACGGGCTCGGGCCGAACCCGCTCCTCCAGGACAACATCCTCATTGCCTTCCACCCGGTCTTGCTGTACCTCGGCTACGTCGGGTTCACCGTGCCCTTCGCCTTCGCCGTCGCCGCGCTCGTGACCGGTCGGCTCGGTGAGGGCTGGCTGGTCGAGACGAGGCGGTGGACCGTGATCGCCTGGGGGTTCCTCACCGTCGGCATCGTCATGGGCGCGTGGTGGTCCTACCAGGTGCTCGGCTGGGGGGGCTTTTGGGCATGGGACCCTGTGGAGAACGCCGCCCTCCTGCCCTGGCTGTGCGCCACGGCCTACCTGCACTCGGTCATGGTCCAGGAACGGCGGGGCCTGCTCAGGGTCTGGAACCTCTCCCTGCTCATCTCGACCTACTCGCTCACCATCCTCGGCACGTTCCTTACGCGCTCGGGCGTGATCGTCTCCGTGCATGCCTTCAGCGACTCCGGCCTCGGCCCGGTCCTGCTCGCGTACTTCGGGCTCGTCGTGGCGGTCGGGGTCGGGCTCATCGCGTGGCGCGGCGACCGCCTCCACTCGCCCGGGTCGATCGACTCGCCCGTCTCCCGTGAGGGCGCCTTCCTCGTGAACAACCTCCTGTTCGCGGCGTTTGCCGCCGTCGTCCTCATCGGGACCGTCTTCCCGCTGTTCGTGGAGGCGCTCCGCCACGAACAGATCACGGTCGGGAGCCCGTACTACGACTCGGTCGCCGTCCCGATCGGGTTCGCCCTGTTGTTCTTCATGGCGATCGCCCCCGTGCTCCCGTGGCGCGCCGCCTCGGAGGCCCTGCTGCGCTCGAGGCTCGCGGTGCCGGCCTGGGTCGGCGTCGGCGTGGTGCTCGCCTGTGTGATCGGCGGCGTCCGCGGCTTCACGCCCCTTGCCGCCTTCGGCCTCGGCGGCGTCGCCGGCGGGAGCGCGCTCCGCCAGCTCGTGCTCGCCACCCGGGCCGCCCACCGGTCGGGCGCGGGCGCCTGGAGAGGCCTCGTCGGCCGGGCCAACGGCGGCATGGTCGCCCACCTCGGCATCGTGCTGATCGCCTGCGGGCTGGCGGGAGCCACCTCGTTCGGCCACCGCTGGACCGTTGCGCTGCGTGCGGGCGAGACGGCTCACGTCGCCGGCCACACGGTGCAGCTCGTCTCAGCCCGGCACTTCACCGATCCGAACAGGAACGGGGTCGTCACCACCGTCGTCGTCGATGGAGCCGTCGTCCACCCCGCCATCTCCAACTTCCCCGGGCAGGAGGGCATCGGGACGCCGGGGATCGACTCGTCGTTCTTCCACGGGGACATGTACGTCACCGTCGACTCGTCCTCCCCGAACGGCACCGGGGTGATCGCGCTCGGGATCGTCTACCAGCCGATGGTGATGTGGTTGTGGATCGGTGGCTTCATGACCGGCCTCGGGGCGCTGCTCGCGGCCGTGCCCGGCAAGCGCCGGCGCCGCGGGACCGACCCGGCCTCTGCCGTTGCCGGCCTCCCCCGTGCGGCAGGAGTCGTCACCGAGGCGGGACCGGTCGGGACCTACGGCGAGCGCGCTCCGGTCCCGGTCTCGGCGGCGACCTCGGTCGCTTCCTCCGCGCCCCGGCCGGCGGGGACGAGATGAGCACGAGGCGGCGGCGCGCTCACGTGGCGAGGTGGTCGGCGATCGGCGTCCTCGTCGTCATCGCCTCGCTCGTGGCGGTGCTGGGCACCCGGGGGCCGGCGACCGAGCAGCTCATGCAGAGCCCGCTCCTTGGCAAACTCGCACCACCGCTGGCGGGCCCGGCGCTCGTCGGCGGTCGACCGGTCGCGCTGAGCTCGTACCGTCACCGGTGGGTGCTCGTGAACTTCTTCGCCTCGTGGTGCACGGTCTGCCAGGAGGAGGAGCCACAGCTCGAACGGTTCCTCTACTCCCGGCCGGGCGGCGTGCGGCCCGTCGTGCTCGGCGTGCTCTACGGCGACACCCGAGCCGACGGCATCGCGTTCCAGCGAGCCGAGGGGGCGACCTGGCCGTCGGTCGACGACCCCAATGGCGTCATCGCGTCCGCCTGGGGCGTTGCGAGCCTGCCGCGCTCCTACCTCGTCGCCCCGGACGGCCGCATCGTCGCCTGCATCCTCGGGGGGATCACCGCGTCCCAGCTCGACGCGCTGGTCGCACGTGAGATCGCGCGGCCCGCCGAGCAGCAGGTCGTGGCATGAGCGCAGGGCTCGCAGCGACCGGGGGCCGAGGCGAGACGACGGCCGCGCCGCCTCCGGCCCCGGGAGGCGTCCCTGCCCGCTGGTGGGCGTCGAGGGCGGCCTGGCTCGTGCTCGCGGCCGTCGCGATCATGCTGCTCGCCGTCGGGAGCATCCACGGCTCCGGCACGGGGGCTGCCGCCAGGACCGCCCAGCTCGACGCCGTCATCAAGTGCCCTGCCTGCGAGGACCTCTCCATTGCCCAGTCGGATGCGCCCTCGGCCGTCGCCCTTCGGCACCGGGTGGCCCGCTTCGTCGCAAGCGGCTGGAGCGACGCCCGCATCGAGTCCTGGGTCACTGCCCGCTACGGGACGAACGCTCTGTTGGTCCCGCCGGCAGGTGGCGTGAACGACACCCTCTACGTCGTCCCGGTTGCTGCCATCGGCCTCGCGGTGGCCGGCCTCGGCTGGCACCTGTGGCAGCGGCGCCGGGCACTCGAGGCGGCGGGCGGTTGGAGCGAGGTCCCGCCCGCGCCCGACCCGGGGGCGCCCTGGCACGACGCCGACGAGGACGGCACAGCGCCGGGACGATGAGCAGGACCGAGCGAGCCGGCCACCCGGAGCGGGCGGACACCTCCGAGCGGGTCGCCCTCGAGGAGGAGCTCGCCTACCTCCGCAGGTCCCTCGAGGACCTCGAGCGCGAGCGTGAGGCCGGCGACGTGGACGGCCCCGACTACGTGCGCCTGTCCGGGCAGTACCGCAGGCGCGCGGCCGACGTCGAGGGCGAGCTCGCGAGCCTGCCCGCTCACGTGGTCACGCCTCCGGATCCGTCCTTCGCCGGGAGGGGCCCCCTGCGGGGCCGGCTCAGGGCGAGCCGCTCACACAGCGTGCTCGCGTCCCGGCGCGCCCGGTTGCTGACCGGGTGGGGCGCGTTCGGCTGTCTGCTCGCCGCCGCCGTGGTCCTCGTCCTCGCCGTGGCGCAACTCGGTCCCTTCGCGCCGGCTCCGCCCCTGTCGAAGAGCGCGCGGATCCAGGTCATGCTGGCCGAGGCGGACATCCTCGGGTCGAACGGCGACGTCACCCAGGCGCTTGCCACCTACGATCGCGTGCTCGCTCTCGACCCGACCCAGCCCGAGGCCCTCGCCAACGGCGGCTGGCTCGCGAGGGTCGCCGGGCTCTCCCAGCACGACGGAGCGCTCGTGAGGAACGGGGATGCCGAGATCGAGGCAGCCGTGAGGTCAGATCCCGGCTACGCGCTGGCACACGCCTACGACGGCGTCCTTTTGCTCGAGGACCGCCACGAGCCGGTCCTCGCCGCCAGACAGTTCGAGGCGATGCTGCGCGACCATCCCTCGCCGACGCTGCTGCGCAGCGTCCGCTCCTCGGCGTCGGCCGCCTTCGCAGCTCTCGGGCGGCCGCTCCCATCTGGGTTCGGCTCCGCGGGGGCCTGAGGGGCAAGCGGCACTCAGCCGGAGCCGTGAGCCGACCGGGCCTCGTGCGGGCCTGCCGCCTCGGCTCCGCCGGCGAGGCGCCGGAAGCGGTCGAGGACGCCGGGGAACGCCTCGGAGAACGCGGCCACGTCGGCCGTGCTGCTCGACCAGCCGAGCGAGAGCCGGAGCGACCGGTCGGGGTCGGCGCCGATCGCCTCCAGCACGGGCGAAGGCTCGAGGACCTCCGAGGAGCAGGCAGAGCCCGAGTGGGCCGCGATGCCGTGCCGGTCGAGATCGAGAAGGACGGCCTCGCCGAGGACTCCCGGGAGGAGCAGGCAGGCGATGTGGGGGAGCCGCCGCGAGGCCTCCGGTGGGCCGAGGAGCGAGACGCCGTCGACCGCAAGGGCGGACTCGACGAGCTCGTCGCGCAGACGGGCGGTCGCCTGCGCCTCCCCGGGGAGCGAGCGCGCGAGCTCGCCGGCCGCGGCGCCGAAGCCGACGATGCCGAGGAGGTTCTCGTAGCCCGCCCGGCGCCCCCGCTCTTCGGAGCCGCCAACGAGGTACGGCCGCAGGCGGACGCCCTGGCCGAGCAGGAGCGCTCCCACTCCGCCGGGGCCACCCATCTTGTGCGAGCTGACCGAGACGAAGGCCGCTCCGAGCGCACCCGCGTCGACTGGTACGTGGCCGAAGGCGGCGGCGGCGTCGACGTGGAGGAGCGCGCCGTGGCGGCGGCAGAGCTCGGCGGCGTCCTGCACGGGCTGGAGGGAACCGATCTCGTGGTTGCCCCACTGGCAGTGCACGAGCACACCCTGGTGGGGCAGGGTCGCGAGGAGGTCGGAGAGGTGGTCGAGGTCGACGACGCCCTCCCGGTCGACGGCGATCTCGACGACCCTCCCGCCTGCCGCCACTGTTGCCCGGGCCGAGGCCTCGCGCACCGACGAGTGCTCGACGCGGGCGCAAAGGATCGTGGTGGCTCCGTCCGGGGGCGAGGTGGCCGCCGCCACCGCGGTGTTCACCGCCTCGGTCGCCCCGCTCGTGAACACGACGCGGCTCGGCGCCACTGCGGCGAGCTCTGCCACCTGCGCCCGCGCCGCCTCCACGGCGGCACGGGCCGCTCGGCCCTCCTCGTGCACCCGCGAGGGGTCCCCGGCGCCGTCGGGGCGGCTGAGCCGCTCCAGCCACTCTGCGACCGCCGCCGCCGCCGCCGGCCGCAGGGGGGTGGTGGAGGCGTGGTCGAGGTAGTGGCGCACCCCGCGGCTCAGGCGGTGAAGGTGGCGCAGACGTCGTCCCCGCGCGCTCGTGAGGAGAGCTGGACCGGCACCCCGCACCGGCAGAGGACGGAGACCAGTCCCTCGACGAGGCCGCGGTCGGCCGCGCACAGCACCGGGTGCTCGATCGCGGCGGTGCCGAACGGGCAGTTGCCGAGCACGACGGCCATCGACTCCACTGACTCGCCCGCCCGTGCGGCAAAGCCGTGCGCGGTGAGGGCATCTGCCACCGCCTGCATGGCCGCCCGGACCGACCGAGGCGCCTCTCCCGGCGCCATCTGGGCCCCGAGCGTGCGGCCGTACTCGGCCCCCACCTCGTAGGCGACCTGCTCGGCCGCCTCGGGGTCGACGAGGGGCAGGAGCCGCGCGAGCAGGAGGACGAGCAGGTCGTCCCGGTGGGCGGGCACAGCGGCGGCGGCGCCGGCGACCGCCCGGTAGCGCTTGGAGGGTCGGCCGACACCGCCTCCCTCGTGGTCGACGAAGACCTCGAGGTACCCCCCTGCCGCCAGCTTGTCGAGGTGGTGGCGGGCGACGTTGG
>DATGKK010000106.1:0-19090 GCA_035294725.1 Acidimicrobiales bacterium
GATCGGGTTCCTCGCCGGCGCCGTCGTCGTGCTCGGTCTGTTCGTCTACCTCGAGTCCCGTGCGAGGGACCCTCTGCTGCCGCTCAGGGTGCTCGTCGAGCGGAACCGGGGCGGATCCAACCTCGCCATCCTCCTCGTCGGGGTCGGGATGTTCGGCGTCTTCCTGTTCCTCACCTACTACCTCCAGCTCACCCTCGGCTACTCGCCGGTGAAGACCGGCCTTGCCTTCTTGCCGATGGTGGGCGGGATCATGGTGGCGAGCACGCTCGGCGGCGTCGTGGTCCTCCCGAGGACCGGGCCGAAGCCGCTCGTCGTCACCGGGATGCTGATCGCGGCGGGCGGCATGTTCCTCCTGACCTCGATCTCGGTCTCGAGCGGGTACGCCGCGCACGTCCTACCGGCGCTCGTCGTCGCCGGCATCGGAATGGGCCTCATCTTCTCGGCCGCGATGAACGCAGCGACGGCCGGCGCCGAGCCACACGACGCGGGGGTCGCTTCGGCTCTGCCGAACGTCGCCCAGCAGATCGGGGGCGCCCTCGGGCCGGCCCTCCTCAACACCATCGCCACGAGCGCAGCGGTCCACTACATCCCGCCGCCCCATGCCAGCCCGGCCTACGCCGCTGCGGCGGCCAGCGTGCACGGGGACACGACGGCCTTCACGGTCGTCTGGATCATCCTGCTCGCCTCCGCCGCCGTGTCGGCGCTCGTGCTGCGCCGGGGGCGGATCGCCCTCCCGATGTCGGGAGCTCCTCTGCACGGAGGGTGACCGCCCCGGGGCTTGTGCCTGGCACACCGCAAACCGCTAAAGGTCGGGCCCCCTCCTGCCGATAGGAGCGCCATGCCGGCGGCGAGTGCGAACGGGCGAGCCACGGGCGTCGCCGCCCAGCGCTGCGCCGTGTGCGACGCGGACGTCCTGTTCCTCCCGGTCTGCCCCGCCTGCGGCTCGCCCACCGGCAACGACGGCGTCCCCCCGCCGCCCCCCGTCGCCCCGCCACCGATCGCCTGGCCGCCAGAAGCCACCGGCGGCGGCGGGCAGATGGGCACGATGGTGAGCTTCGCCGACGCCGCCCGGAAGCGGAACCACGGTGCCCTTCCCGACCAGCTCGTGCGGGCATGGGCGCCGCCGCCGGGCGCCTTGGTGTCGCCATCCTCGAGAGCCGATGACTTTGCCGTCGCTCGGCGCCACCGCACCATTGTCCCCGCCCGCAGGGGCCGTGTCCTTCTCGGTGCGGCGGTCGCGGTGGCGCTCGCTGCAGCTCTCGGACTGCAGCTCTCCCATCTCGACAGACAGCCTGCGGCGGGCATCCCACCGCACGGCTCGGCACCTGCCGCTCCCTCCCGCTACGAGGCGGGGGGCCTGCCGTTCACCGCAGCCTTCCCGGTTGCGCCGACGCTCAGCCACGAGCACCTCAGCCTGCTTGGCCTCGGCTACGTCGCCTCCTCCTACACGGCTGAGTCGTCCGGCACCGTGCTCTCGGTCGGGGTGTACCCCCTTCCCGTGGGCTTCGGCCATCCCGTTCCCGCGGCGACCTTCGTGCGCAACTTCCTCCGTATCGAGGGCGTGGAGCGGCCGGGGACGTCAGTGAGCGCCGGCGCCATGACGAAGATCCAGGGGCTCGACGCCGCGATGCTGGCGGGCACCTCCGACGGGGGCCGTGTCGCGACCTTCGGGGCGATCGTGCTCGACGGCCACGTCGTCTACGAGCTCCTCGCCACTGGGCCGGCAACGACGGTCGAGGGGACCTTTGGGACGTTCCTCGCCCGCTTCCGCATCGTCGACCCGGCGCTCGGGTTCACCTTCTGAGGCCGGCACCTTCGCTTCCCGCCAGGTAGCCTCATCGGCCCGGATGACGGGCGACCTGATCACGAGCGGTGCCAACCCGTTCTTCCGGCGCGTCCGGGAGCTCGCAACCGGCCGGCGGCGAAAGGGCGAGACGAGCCTGTACTGCGAGGGGGTCCAGCCGGTGTGGCGCGCGCTGGAGGCCGGTGCCGACATCGAGGCGCTCGTGGTGGCGCCGGCGCTCGTCGACGAGGCCTCGCCGGCGGCTCGCCTCCTCGATCGGGCCGTCGATGCCGGCCACCGCGTGGTGCGGGTGAGCAGCGAGCTGTTCGGGCGGCTCTCGGATCGGGACGGACCCTCCGGCATCGCGGCCGTCGTCCGCCGGGCGGAGTGCTCGCTCGAGGAGCTCCCCATTGGCGAGGACTCGGTCGTCGTCGTCCTGCACGAGGTGGCCAATCCCGGCAACCTCGGCTCGATCCTGCGCACGGCGGACGCCGCTGGAGCCGCCGGGGTCGTGCTGTCGGGCGCCACCGCCGACCCCTTCTCCCCCGCAGCCGTCAAGGCGAGCATGGGTTCGCTGTTCAACGTCGCCATCGCCCGCGTGCCGGAGATCGACGACGTGTTCGACTGGGCCGCAGGGGCCGGTGTCACCGCGGTCACGACGTCCGAGGATGCGGCCCGGTCCTACGACGCGGTCGACTATCCGCGGCCGCTCGCCCTCGTCTTCGGGAGCGAGGGCGAGGGTCTTGCGCCGGAGGTGCTCGGTCGTGGCAGCCTCGCCGTGCGGATCCCGATGGTCGGCGGCGCCAGCTCGCTCAACTTGTCGGTGGCCGTCGGGGTGATGCTCTTCGAGGTCCAGCGAGGGCGCCTCGAGGCTCGCGGGGGCGCAGCGCCGGAGCTGTGACTCCCCGGGGCCACGGCCGGTGCCGATCTCGGCTGCTCCGCCTCGCGTAGCCTGGCGGCATGGGAGGGTGGCCCGTGGCCGAGCTGGCACCCCTCGCTTCGAGCAGCCCTCCGGAGCAGGGCCGAGCCGCGAGCGAGGCCCCCGTCTCCCTCGACGGGGGCTCGCGCCAGGAGCGCGGCCTCGAGATCGAGATCCGCTCTGCGCTGGTATCGCGGATCGTCCAGACGTTCGTGTTCGCCGCCGGCGGCTTCGTCGCCGTCGTCGGCACCATCGCGCTCGCCGGCCGAGGATCGCCCTGGGCCGCTCTCGCCGCCGCTGCCGCAGCCGTGTGGAGTCTCTACTTCTGGCGGCTCATCGGGCTCTCGGTGACGAGCCGTGGCGAGGTGCTCGAGGTGCGCAACCTGTACGCGACCCGGCGCGTCCCGAGGTCGGCAGTGAGGTCGGTCGCGCTCGGCCCGAGCAACGTCGCGAAGGCGCCGAGCCGAACGGTCGTGCTCGAGCTGGCGGACGGCTCCTTGCTGCCTCTCGACGCATGCGCCCGGACGGTGCAGCCACCCCGTCGTGCCAGGCGGGTCGCCGAGCTCCAACGGCGGCTCGCCGAGTGGGCCGAGGCCGTCGACGGCGCAGGGTCGGGAGGCTGAGCAGCCTGTATCGCCGGATAGTGGGGCCGGTCCCTCCCATGCCGTGAGCTCACAGGATCACGACGGGCGGGGGTGGGTGACGTCGGGCCCGGATCCAGCAAAGCGGCCCCGGTGGACCACCTCTCGGGATGGCCTCCTCCGGCCGGTCAGGTTCCGGCGCGCTGCGGTCGGATCGGGGTGGCCGATCGCCACGGTGCCGACGATGTCGTAGCCGTCCGGGATGCCGAACGCGGCCCTCAGCCGCTCGGCGTCGCCGGGACCGGTGCCGAACAGGAGCGCGCCGAGCCCTTCGTCGACAGCGGCCAGCAGCAGCAGCATGACGACGCAGCCGGCGTCGACGAACCAGTAGGGGACTGGCCAGCGGGCCTCGTCGCGGTCGATCCATCCCTTGTCCGGCTCTGCGTAGCGGTCGAGGTAGCGCTCCCGGGAGGTGAGCACCATCACGAGGAGAGGGGCGCGGCGCACCGCAGCTGCGACCTCAGCGCTCCAGCTGGCTCGCTCGGTCGGTTGGTGGGCGGCCCACAGCCGGACCCGGTCCTGCTCAGTCTCGAGCACGAGCAGCTCGCAACCCTGGCTGAACCCGGCTGAGGGGGCGCGTAGCCCGGCGGCGATGATGCGCTCGCGTGCCCCGTCGTCGACCGGTTCGCTCGTGAAGTGCCGGATCATGCGGCGGCTCCTGATCGCTGCGGAGAGCTCCATCAGGCTTGGATACCACGGGCCGGTCGCAATTGCGGCGGTCCCTGTGCGATCCTCGCGAGGTGCTGACCGAGCGCGGCGGCCGCGAGGGGAGATCGTCCCGCTTCGCTCAGGGCCTGTTCTCGCCCCTGCCGCAGCGTTACGACCGCCTCGCCGAGCTCCTCTCGTTCGGCCAGAACGGCCGCTGGCGCCGGGAGATGGTCGGCCATGCGCTGGCCGACAACCCCGCGTGCGTGCTCGACGTCGCGACGGGCCCCGGGGGAGTTGCGCTCCAGATGGCCCGGCGCAGCTCGGCGAGGATCGTGGGCCTCGACGTCACCGAGTCGATGCTGGCGGCCGCCGCTCGCGCCGTCGAGCGGGAGAGCCTGTCCGAGCGGATCGCACTCGTGCGGGCGACGGCAGAGGGGCTCCCGTTCCCGGATGCGAGCTTCGATGCCCTCACGTTCACCTACCTCCTGCGCTACGTCCCCGATCCGGCGGCCGTGCTCGCCGAGCTCGCTCGGGTAGTGCGGCCCGGCGGCGCGATCGCGAGCCTCGAGTTCGCCGTCCCGCCGGCGGCGGCCTGGCGGGCGGCCTGGTGGGGCTACACCCGCATGGTGCTGCCCGTGGCGGGCGCCGTCACCGGGGGTCGTGAGTGGTACGAGGTGGGTCGCTTCCTCGGCCCGAGCATCACCGGGCACTACGACCGGTACCCGCTCGACTGGACGATCGCGGCCTGGCAGGCGGCAGGGATCGGCGACGTCGAGTACCGGCGGATGAGCCTCGGCGGCGGCCTCGTCATGTGGGGGCGCAGGACCGGTGGCTGAGCAGGTCGCCAGGGAGCGAAGGCTGCCTCCCGCCTATTACGCCCACGCCCCGGGCGGGCGGGTCCGTGACTGGTGGGCGCTGCTCCACCCGCCCTACACGCTCTGGCACCTCGCCTACGTCGTCATCGGCGCGAGCCTGGCGCCACGCGAGCACCTCACGAACCTGCTCGCTGCAGTGGCGGCGTTCTTCCTCGCCGTCGGAGTGTCCGCCCACGCCCTCGACGAGCTCCACAGCCGTCCTCTTCGGACCGAGCTCAGCGACCGCACCCTCATCGCGGCCGCGGCGGTGGCGCTGGCGGGCGCGACGGCGCTCGGAGCAGCTGGCGTGCTGCGCGTCGGAGCGGTGCTCGTCCCCTTCATCGTCCTCGGCGTCCTCCTCGTGCTCGCCTACAACCTGGAGCTGTTCGGGGGAGCTGCTCATCGAGACGTCGTGTTCGCCCTTGGCTGGGGCTCGTTCCCGGTCCTCGTCGGGTGCGTGGCCGAGGGGGGGACCCTTGAGCCGGCTGCCGTGCTCGCCGCGCTCGCGGCCGCAGGGCTCTCGTATGCCCAGCGGGCGCTCAGCACCCGCGCGCGCCAGGTACGCCGGGAGGCGGTGCAGGTGGGGGGCTCGGTCCTCATGCGTGACGGATCGAGAGCCGTGGTCGACGAGAGCTACCTGCTCGCACCGGTCGAGATGGCGCTCCGCATGCTGTCGTGGACCGTCGTGCTGCTGGCCGCCGCCCTCGCCGTGGACCGGATGGGCTGACAGTGGCCCGGGGACTGCCAATCCGCCGAGGGCATCCAGCCGTATCCTCCGGTGTGCGGACCGGTGGCATCGTCGACACTCGCTCTGACGAGGCCCTGCTCGCCGCGATGGCGATTGGCGACGAGTCGGCCGGGCTCGCGTTCGTCCGCCGGTACCAGCGCCGGGTCTTCGGCCTCGCCCGCGGGATCGTCGCCGACCCCGGTGTGGCCGAAGAGATCGCGCAGGAAGCTCTGATCCGGGTCTGGCGCCACGCCCCGGTCTACGACGCCCGGCGGGGCTCGGTCGCGACGTGGGTGCTCACGATCACCCGGAACCTCGCCATCGACGCCCTCCGGCTGCGCCGGGCGGTACCGATGGAGCCGGACGACCTCATCGCGCTCGGCCTCGCCAGCAACGAGAGCGACCCGGCCGAGGCCGCCCAGCGCGCCGACGCGACCTGGCGGGTGCACGAGGTGCTCCGGCAGCTCCCGTCCGAGCAGCGCCGGGCGCTGCTCCTCTCCGCGTACTACGGTCTCACGGCCCAGGAGATCTCCACCCGGGACCAGATCCCGCTCGGCACGGTGAAGACAAGGATCCGGAGCGCCCTCGCGAAGGTGAGGGCAACCCTTGCCGACCCGGGCGAGCCGGCCAACCCGGTCCCGGGCACGGCTCGCGCCGAGGAGCACGTCGATGGGTGAGCCGGCGACCTGCCGCGAGGTGCGGGAGCACGCCGCCGAGCTCGCACTTGGCGTGCTGGTCGGGGCCGAGCGGGCGGCGGTGCTCGACCACCTGGAGACGTGCGCCGCCTGCCGTGAGGAGGTGCACCGCTACTCTGCTGCGGCCGACGCGGTCCTCCAGTTCGCCCCGGCGTCCGATCCCCCTCCCGGCTTCGAGATGCGCCTGCTTGCTCGGCGCGATGCGGCCGAGCGAGCGCGCGGCCGCCAGCAGCGACTCGCCCGACAAGCTCGCCACCGGCACGGCTCGGCGCGGCGTCCTCCCCGCGTGGTGGCCGCCGCTGCCGCAGCCGGCCTCGTGCTCGCGGCCGGGATCGGGGTTGGTGCGACCCTCGCTTCGCAGGGGACGACGGGGCCGGCGGGCGTGCGGACCGCCGCCCTTTCCTACGACGGCGTCGATCGGGGGAGCGTCGTGCTGACCGAGGGCCGCCCGGCGGTGCTGGTGATGACGGTCGACCTACCGGGGTGGTCAGGCTGGGTCAGCTGCGTCGTGGGCGAGAGCGGCGGCAAGGAGGTGACCGTCGGCCGCTTCTGGCTGAGGAACGGGCATGGCTCCTGGTCCCACCGCCTGGACCTGCCGGGCGCCGCCGTGCGCGAGGCCGCCGTCGAGGCGCCGGGCGGCGCTGTCGTGGCGTCTGCCACCCTGCCGTGACGCCAGAGCGGCTACTTCCAGCGGAAGTGGACGAACAGGCGGCCCCAGTTCTTCGAGTCCTTCTCGACCCGGTGGTAGAGGGCCTTCACGTCCTTTCGATCGAGGTACCGCAGGACATGCTGCTTCAGCGCCCCTGAGCCTTTGCCCGGGATGATCTCCACGACGGAGGCCTTCTTCTGGACGGCCTCGTCCATGATCGCTGCGAGCGCGGCGTCGATGTCCCTGCCCTTGTTGTAGATGTCGTGGAGGTCGAGCTTGAGCTTCACGGCCGTCGGCGACGCGAGTGCACGTCGGGGCGCCCGGATTCGAACCGGGGACCTTCTGCTCCCAAAGCAGACGCGCTAACCAAGCTGCGCCACGCCCCGCACGAGACGATGGTACCGACCGGCCAGCCCCCCGGGGGACGAGGCGCCCGTGCCGGGCTCACGCGACGAGGGTGAGGACGAAGGCGACGTAGGCGAGCACGATCCCGGTCCCGAAGAGGCGACCGAGACCGCGGCGGGACGCGGCGACCGCGAGCGAGGAGACCGTCAAGGCCGCGTACCACCAGGCCACGTCGATGCCGCCGGAGCCGGCGGCTCCAAGCCCGACGATGGCTCCTGGCAGGAGCAGTCCCGCGATCACGTTCAGCCCGTTGCTGTTCATCGCCTCGCTCAGCACGGCCGCACCTCGGCCGCGCCGGGCGAGATAGACCGCCGAGACGGCGTTCGGCAGGCTCGTCACCGCCGCGAGCATCACGCCCCCGACCACGATCGCCGGTGCGCCGAGCCGGGCGCCGATGACCGTCCCGGTGCGCTCCATGAGCGCGCTCGCGACGACGACGGCCCCGAGGCACAACGCGACGGCACCGAGGTCGGTCCGCAGGCCCCGCGGACCGGGCGCGGGCACGGGCAAGGGCCCGAGCTCGACGTCCTCCTCCCGGACCGCGCCCGCAAGCCAGGCGGACGCGCGCCCCCGCTGCTGCAGCCGCCCGAGCGTCCGCGCCCCGAGGGACACCACGACGGCATAGGGGGCGAAGCCCGCGAGCGCGAGCGCAAGGGCGGCACCGACGGGGAGGGCGCCCGACACCAACAGGAGGGCCGAGGCGACCATGACGCAGGCAAGGGCGCCTTCGAGCACGACGACGCGCCGGTGGAGCGCGATCCGGCCTGAGGCGAGCGCACCGAGCCCGAGCAGCCAGGCGAGGTTGAACACGTTCGAGCCGAGCACGACGCCGACACCGACGGCGTGCTGGCCGCGCTGGAGGGCGGTGACGGAGGAGGCGATCTCCGGGCTGTCGGCGGCGAGGGCCGTCACGAGGCCGAGACCGGCCTGGGACAGGCCGAGCCCGACGCCAAGGCGCTCGAGGCGCCGCGCCAGCACCGCGCTCGCCGCGAGCGCGGCGGCTGCGCCGAGGCCGAAGGTGACGGCATCGGCAGTGAGCGAGGGGGGCGGCACGGCGGCTCCTTGGACGCGGCTTGAAGCTGCCGACCAGGCTTCCCGGCTCGCCGCCTGGATCGTAGCCTCCCGCCGGCCGCGAGCCCTCACCGGTGGCTGCGCGGAGGTCGCCGACCGGGGGTGACGAGCTCGGGCCGGGGCGAGCGGCGGCGGTTTTGCGAAGCGGCCGCCCGCTCGCCGGTAGGATCACCGGGCCATATGCGCGCATCGTCTGAAGTTCTCGAAGGCAACAAGGTCAAGCTCTCCGTCGAGGTCGACGAGGACGAGCTCGCCACCGCCGTGGACGAGACGATGCGGCGCCTCCAGCGCGAGGTCAGGGTGCCGGGCTTCCGTCCCGGCAAGGTGCCGCGGCGGCTGCTCGAGGTGCGCCTCGGCCCGAAGGTGATCCGCGAAGAGGTGATCCGCAATTCGTTGCCGGACTACTACGCCCAGGCGGTGGAGGAGGCGGCGCTCGACACCATCGCGCCGCCCGAGATCGACATCACGGCCGGGGAGGACGGGGGGCCGCTCGCCTTCGACGCCGTCGTGGAGGTGCGTCCGAAGGTGTCGATCGCGGGCTACGAGGGACTCCAGATCACGGTCCCTGCGCCCGTCGCGTCCGACGCCGAGGTCGCCGAGCGGCTTGACCGCCTGCGCGAGCAGTTCGCCGAGCTGCGCGAGGTGGACCGGCCCGCCCGCGAGGGGGATGTCGTGACGATCGACGTCGCGGCGACACGAGAAGGCGAGCCGGTCGAGGATCTCTCGACGCCGGACTTCGTCTACGAGCTCGGCTCGGGCATGGTCGCTCCCGGAGTGGACGAGCAGCTCGTCGGCGCCAAGGCCGGTGTCATCGTCGAGGTGCCGGTCGACGACGCGCCCGGAGGACCGGCCCAGCTGCGGATCCTCGTGAAGCTCGTGCGGGAGAAGGTGCTCCCGGAGGCCGACGACGACTTCGCCTCGGAGGCGTCGGAGTTCGACACGATCGAGGAGCTGCGCGCCGACCTGCGCAAGCAGCTCGACCTCGTGCGGCGCTTCCAGGCTTCGTACACCCTGCGCGAGAGCGCCGTCGCCGAGCTCGCCAAGCTCGTCGACGTGGAGCCGCCCGAGACCCTCATCCACGAGGAGCTCGACCGCCTGCAGGCCAGCTTCCTCCGCCAGCTGCACGAGCGCAGGATCACCCTCGACCAGTACCTCGCGGCGACTGGCCAGGGCGCAGAGGAGCTCATGGCCGAGCTGCACCAGCAGGCCGCCGAGCAGGTCAGGGTCGACCTTGCCCTCCGGGCTCTCGCCGAGGCCGAGGCGCTCGAGGTGAGCGACGACGAGCTCGCGAGCGAGATCTCCGCCTACGCGGAGTCGATTGGCCGGCCGGCCGCCCAGGTCGCGCGGCAGTTCGCCGAGGGGTCCGGCCTCGAGCGGCTACGCTCCCGGCTGCGGAGCTCCAAGGCCGTGACGTGGCTCGTAGAGCACGTCGACGTCGTGGACGAGCAGGGGGACCCGGTGGACCGATCACTGCTGATGGATCTCGAGGGCCCGGCAACCACCGACCGCGACAAGGTCGCGCCCGAGATGGCGCCGGCCGCTACCGTCGAGGGCGGGGAACCCGAGGAGACGGAGGAGGAGGACCAGGCGTGAGCGCGTCGAGCTATCTCGTCCCGACCGTCGTGGAGCAGTCGAGCCGAGGAGAGAGGGCCTACGACCTGTACTCGCGCCTTTTGCGCGAGCGGATCATCTTCATCGGCACGCCGATCGACGACACGATCGCGAACCTGGTCTGTGCCCAGATGCTCTTTCTCGAGTCCGAGGATCCCGAGAAGGACATCAACGTCTACATCAACTCCCCCGGCGGCGACATCACCGCCTTGTTCGCCATTTACGACACGATGAAGTTCGTGCGGCCGGACAAGTCGACCTTCTGCTTCGGCCAGGCGGCCTCGGCGGCGGCCGTCCTCCTCGCGGCCGGCACGAGAGGCAAGCGCTTCGCCCTCCCGCATGCTCGGATCCTGCTCCACCAGCCCTACGGGGGGGCGGCGGGGCAGGCGACCGACATCGAGCTCCAGGCAAAGGAGATCCTCCGGATGCGGGACCTGCTGAACCAGCTGCTCGCGGACGACACCGGGCAGCCGATCGAGAAGATCCACGCCGACACCGACCGGGACTTCATCATGAGCGCCGACGAGGCGCGCGAGTATGGAGTGATCGACGAAGTCATCAGCAGCAGAGAGACCGTCGGCGTCGTGAGCGCCGTCGGCGCGGCCTAGGGGGAGGGCGCAGTGGCGAAGTTCGGCGACGGGGGGGAGCTCGTCAAGTGCAGCTTCTGCGGCAAGTCGCAGAAGCAGGTGAAGAAGCTCATCGCAGGACCGGGCGTCTACATCTGCGACGAGTGCATCGAGCTGTGCAACGACATCATCGAGGAGGAGCTCGCCGAGCCGGCCGAGGTCAGCTTCGAGGACCTGCCGAAGCCGAAGGAGATCTTCGAGTTCCTGAACGACTACGTCGTCGGGCAGGAGCAGGCGAAGAAGATCCTCTCGGTGGCCGTCTACAACCACTACAAGCGCGTGCAGGCCGGCGCCTACAAAGAGGGCGAGGTCGAGATCGCGAAGTCGAACATCCTGCTCCTCGGTCCGACCGGCTGCGGCAAGACGCTGCTCGCCCAGACGCTCGCCCGCATGCTGAACGTCCCCTTTGCGATCGCGGATGCCACCGCGCTCACGGAGGCGGGCTACGTCGGCGAGGACGTCGAGAACATCCTCCTCAAGCTGATCCAGGCAGCCGACTACGACGTGAAGAAGGCCGAGACCGGGATCATCTACATCGACGAGATCGACAAGATCGCCCGGAAGTCCGAGAACCCCTCGATCACTCGCGACGTGTCCGGCGAAGGCGTGCAGCAGGCGCTGCTCAAGATCCTCGAGGGGACGACGGCCTCCGTCCCGCCCCAGGGAGGGCGCAAGCACCCCCATCAGGAGTTCATCCAGATCGACACGACGAACATCCTGTTCATCTGCGGCGGTGCCTTCGCCGGGCTCAACAAGATCATCGAGAGCCGCATCGGGCGCGCCGGGATCGGGTTCCGCGCCGAGGTCCGCCGCAACAAGAAGTGGGACGAGGGCGAGGTCCTCATGCAGGTCCTCCCCGAGGACCTGCTCAAGTTCGGCCTCATCCCGGAGTTCGTGGGTCGGCTCCCGGTGATCGGAGCCGTCTCGAGCCTCGACCGGGAGGCGCTCGTCCGCATCCTCGTCGAGCCGAAGAACGCCCTCGTCCGCCAGTACAAGCGGGTCTTCGAGCTTGACAACGTCGAGCTCGAGCTCTCCGAGGATGCCCTCGAGGCGATCTCGGACCAGGCGCTGCTGCGCGGCACCGGCGCACGAGGACTGCGCGCCATCCTCGAGGAGGTCCTCCTCGACGTCATGTACGACCTGCCGAGCCGTGAGGACATCGGACGCTGCGTGGTGGATCGCTCCGTCGTGCTCGAACGTGTCGCCCCGTCGCTGGTGCCGCGCGTCCCCGAGAAGCCGGAGCGGTCGCGGCGCGCCGCTTCCTGAGCACGGAGAGCCGGAGCACCCTCTGACCGAGACGGGTCCGTTCTCGCCGCCGGCCGACGGGCCGTCGGGAGCCAGCATCGGAGAGGCGCTCGCCTGGCTCGACCGGCACATCAACCTCGAGGCGATCGCGTCCGGCCGGGCCGGCCGCTACCGCGAGCCGACCCGGGAGCGGATCCTCGCCCTCACCGACGCCATGGGCTCGCCACAGGCGGCCTACCCCGTGATCCACGTCACGGGAACCAACGGCAAGGGCTCCTCGACGAGGATGATCGCCGCCCTGCTGCACGCCGAAGGGGTGCGGGCGGGCGCCTACGTGAGCCCCCACCTCGAGCGGATCAACGAGCGGCTGCTCATCGCCGACGAGCCGATCACCGACGCCGAGCTGGCGGAGCAGCTCGGCGCCCTCGCCGAGCTGGAGCGATTCCTCGGTGTGCAGCCCTCCTGGTTCGAGCTGATGACGGCAGCAGCCTTCAGGTGGTTCGCCGACGAGGCCGTCGAGGCTGCTGTGATCGAGGTGGGCCTCGGCGGCCGCCATGACGCGACCAACGTGGCGAACGGCACGGTCGCGGTCGTGACCAACGTGGAGCTGGACCACACCGACATCCTCGGGGGCACCCGCCAGGCGATCGCCGCCGAGAAGGCCGGCATCGTGAAGACCGGAGCCGTCCTCGTGCTCGGGGAGTCGGATCCTGAGATCGCCGCGATCTTCGAGATCGAGGCGTCGGACGTCGGCGCCGCTGCCGTCTGGCGGCGGGGCGAGGACTTCGGTGCGGGCAACGTCCGCCTCGGCGTCGGCGGCCGGGTCATGGACCTGTGGACGCCGGCCGGCCACTACGAGGACGTGCTCGTGCCGCTGCACGGCCTCCATCAGGCCGACAACGCGGCCGTCGCGCTGGCCGCCGCGCAGGCCTTCGTGGGCGAGCCGCTCTCCGAACAGGTCGTGCGGGAGGGCCTTGGTTCCGTGCGGGTGCCGGGCCGTCTCGAGGTGGTGATGCGCCGTCCCATGGTCGTGCTCGACGGAGCCCACAACCCCGCCGGGGCGGCCGCCGCAGGTCGAGCCCTCGCGGAGGACTTCGAGGCGGCCCGCAGCATCATCGTGGTGATGGGGAGCCTGAAGAACCGGGAGCCCGTGCAGCTCCTCGGGGCGCTCGGGACCGACCGCGTACGGGTCGTCGTCGGCTGCACCCCCCCGAGCCCACGAGCGCTCCCAGCCTCGACGGTCGTGGAGGCGGCCCGCTCGCTCGGCCTTGCGGCGACCGAGTCGGGAGAGGTCGGCGAGGCGATCGACCAGGCCCTTGAGCTCGCGAGCGCCGAGGACCTGGTGCTCGTGACCGGGTCGCTCTACGTGGTCGGAGCGGCCCGGGCTCACCTGCGCAGTAGGGTGCCGCTCTCGTGAACCGGACCCTTGTGATCGCAAAGCCCGACGCCGTCCGCCGCGGCCTGTGCGGCGAGATCCTCTCCCGGCTCGAGCGCAAGGGGCTCTCGCTCGTGGCTGTTCAGCTGCGCACGATCGACCCCGACACGGCGGCGCGGCACTACGCCGAGCACGAGGGCAAGCCGTTCTACGCGGACCTCGTCGCGTTCATCACGGGAGGGCCGGCGCTCGTGATGGTGGTGGAGGGCCCGGCGGACTGCTGGCGCATCGTGAGGACGCTCATGGGACCGACGAACCCGGCCGAGGCGCCCCCGGGCACGATCCGAGGGGATCTCGGCACCGTCATGACGGAGAACCTCGTCCACGGCTCCGACGGGCCCGAGTCGGCCGCGCGCGAGATCACGCTCTTCTTCCCCGACCTCGCCTGAGGGCGGCTGCCTCGGACCGGGCAGCGGCCCGCCTTGAGAGTCCCGCTCCGATCCCCTAGCCTGGAGGGGACCGCTCCGGCATCCCTCCAAAGGAGCTCCTCGCTCTCATGCCCGAGAACAACATCTCCTTCATCGGCCGCGACATGGCCGTCGACCTCGGCACCGCCAACACCCTCGTCTACGTCCGCGGGAAGGGGATCGTTCTCAACGAGCCGTCGGTCGTCGCCATCAACGTGAAAGACGGGCATCCCCTCGCCGTCGGTGCCGAGGCGAAGCGGATGATCGGCCGCACGCCGAGCAACATCCAGGCCATCCGGCCGCTCAAGGACGGGGTCATCGCCGACTTCGAGATCTGCGAGATGATGCTCCGCTACTTCATCCGGCGGGTGCACCCGCGGCGCTTCTCGAAGCCGCGCATGGTGATCTGCGTGCCGTCGGGGATCACCGGGGTCGAGAAGAGGGCGGTCCAGGAGGCAGCCGAGTTCGCCGGTGCCCGCAAGGCGTACATCGTCGAGGAGCCCATGGCGGCGGCGATCGGTGCCGGCCTGCCCATCCACGAGCCCACGGGCAACATGGTCGTCGACATCGGCGGGGGCACCACCGAGGTCGCCGTCATCTCGCTCGGCGGCATCGTCGTGAGCCAGTCGATCCGTATCGGCGGCGACGAGCTCGACGAGGCGATCATCTCGTTCGTGAAGAAGGAGTACTCCCTCGCCCTCGGCGAGCGGACGGCGGAGGAGATCAAGATCGCGCTCGGCTCTGCCTGCGAGCTCGAGGAGGAGCTGCACGCCGAGATCCGGGGCCGCGACCTCGTGACCGGCCTCCCGAAGACCGTCGTCACCACGACCGAAGAGATCCGAAAGGCGATCGAGGAGCCGGTGGCGGCGATCGTCGACGCCGTGAAGGTGACCCTCGACCGGTGCCCTCCCGAGCTTGCCGCCGACATCATGGAGCAAGGGATCGTGCTCACGGGCGGGGGTGCCCTTCTGCACGGGCTCGACGTCCGTCTGCAGGGCGAGACGCACATGCCCATCGTCGTCGCACCGGACCCGCTCAACTGCGTGGCCCTCGGCAGTGGGATGTGCCTCGAGGAGTTCGAGGCACTGAAGCAGGTGCTGAGCTCCTCGTCGAACCGCTGACGCGGAGTCGCGTTGGCGACCTCGCGGCGCAACACGAGCCAGCGGCTCACGCTCCTCATCCTCGTGATCGCCTCGATCACGGCGATCACCCTCGACTACCGCGGCCCGGCGAGCCATGCGCTCGGCTCGGTGCGCAACGGCGTGCGAGACGTGTTCGCCCCGATCCAGCAGGGCCTCTCGGAGGTCTTCCGGCCCGTCGGCGACTTCTTCTCCGGCGCGGTCAACTATGAGTCCGTCGTCAACGACAACGCCCACCTACGCGAGCAGATCGGCAACCTGCGCCGGCAGGCGCTCGAGAACCAGTCCGCCGCCGAGCAGCTCCAGCAGCTCCTCGCCCTCGAGCACCTCCCGTTCCTCGGGAACTCCAAGGACGTCCTCGCGGACGTCATCTCCGGGCCCTCTTCCAACTTCGAGCTGACGCTCACGATCGACCGCGGGACCGCCGACGGTGTCGGGGTGGGCATGCCGGTCGTCTCCGGGGCCGGGCTCATCGGCACGGTGATCAGCGCCGGCACCACGACCGCGGTGGTCCGGCTCGTCACCGATCCGAGCTCGAGGGTAGGGGTCAGGTTCCCCGACGGCGACGTCGGGGTGGCGAGCGGCCAGGGAGCCGGCCGTGATCTCTCTGTGCAGGTGATCGGGTCGTCCTCCCCCCTCCCGCGCCGGGGCCAGGTCGTGTTCACGAGCGGGCTGCAACCGTCGGCGTACCCGGCGGGCATCCCCGTCGGTACGGTCGCCTCGGTCCACTTCGCCGGGGGAGCGCTCAGCCCGACCGTCGCCATGAGGCCGATCGCGCTGCTGAGCGACGTGCAGTACGTCGCCGTCGTGCAGTGGCTGCCCGTCCCGTGACGAGCCACCGATGACGCTGCGGGTCTGGCGGCGGCTGTTCGTGGTCGGCCTTGCCGTCGTCGTGCTCCAGGTCGGGGCGCTCGATCAGCTCGACATCGCCGACGCCCACCCCGACACGTTCCTCCTCCTCGCCATCTGCGCCGGTGTGGTCGCCGGGCCCCAGTACGGAGCCGTCGTGGCCTTCGTGGTCGGCCTCGTCGCCGACCTGTTCGTCCTCACGCCCTTTGGCCTCTCTGCCCTGTGCTACGTGCTCATCGCCTTCGTCGTCGGTTCGGTGGCCGCCGCCCCCGGAGGCCGCGCGCCGTATACGTTCCGGGTCGTGGCAGCGTTCGTGGCGAGCGTGGGAGGAGTCCTGCTCTACGCAGGCTTGTCGATCGTGGTCGGCGAGCCCCGCCTCCCGGCCGGTCAGCTGTTCGACGTCGTGATCGTGGTCGCCGTGGCGAACGCCGTGCTCGCGGTCCCCGGGGTGGCCGCGATGCGCTGGGTCTTCTCCGGCTCCGCGCAGGCGGGGAGGGAGCTGGCCGGCATGGGTGGGACGCGCTAGCCGTGGCCACCACGAGGGGCCGGACCCCCGGCGAGCGGCGCCGGCCACCCACGGCGGGACACGCCCCGCGCCCGATCGAGCGCTCGCCGGGCCTCGAGGAGGAGGCCCGACCGCTCGGGCCGGGGCGCCCTGGCGCGAGCCCCTTGAAGCGCCTCGAGGAGGAGGAGAAGGAGCAGGCACGCCGCTCCGAGACGATCCGGGTCGGCCTCCGGCTCACGGTCATGGGCATGGTCGTCCTCGCGCTCTTCTCGGTCACCGTGCTGCGCCTCTGGTCGCTCCAGGTGCTCCACCACTCGAGCGCCGTCGACAGCGTCATCGCCTTGACGACACGGCCGGTCACGATCACGCCTCCCCGGGGTCTCATCGAGGCGCGGGGAGGCCAGCTCCTCGTCTCGAACAAGATCGAGCCCGTCGTCACCTTGAGCCGCCAGGTCGCTGCGCAGGACCCGGGGGTGGTGCAGCGCCTCGCCGTCGCGCTCGGGATGCCGGTCGCTCAGATCTACGCCGCCATCAACGACCAGCAGGACTCGATCTACCAGCCGGTGCCGGTCGAGGTGGGCGTTCCGGCCTCCGCCATCGTCGACCTCGAGGAGCACAGGTCGCTCTTTCCCGGCGTCACGGTCTCCGACGTGGCCGAGCGCCAGTACCCCTACGGCGACACCGCCGCCCAGACGCTCGGCTACGTGGCGGACATCACGGCGTCGGAGCTCAAGCAGCTGAAGGGCAAGGGCTACAACGCGAGCGACGTGATCGGGCAGTCCGGCATCGAGTACCAGTACGAGCAGTACCTCCGGGGCAGGCCGGGCACGAAGGACCTCCTCGTCGACAGCGCCGGCTATCCGGTCGGGGTGAAGCAGGTGATCCCGGCCAAGCCGGGTGACGACGTCGTGCTCAACATCGACCTCGGTCTCCAACAGGCCGCCCAGACCTACCTGGCACAGGAGATCGCGACCCTCGACGCGCAGGGCTCGGCGCACCCGACGAACGGCGCCGTGGTGGCGCTCGACCCGAACAATGGCGCCGTGCTCGCGATGGCGTCCTACCCGAGCTACAACCCGAGCTGGTGGGTAGGGGGAATGTCCACCACGCACTACGCCGAGCTCACCTCGCCCTCGTCGGGCTACCCGTTGCTCAACCGCGCCATCCAGGGCCTCTACACGCCGGGCTCGACCTTCAAGCTCGCGACGGCGACGGCCGCGCTCGTGGACGGACTGGTCACCCCGAGCACCCTCGTGAACGACCCCGGCTACTTCACCGTCCCGAACTGCACGGGGGGAGCGGGCTGCGTGTTCCACAACAACGCGGGCGAGAGCTGCGGGGCGTGCAACATCGTGACGGCGATCTCGATGTCCGACGACGTGTTCTTCTACACGCTCGGGTACTGGTTCTACTCCCAGCCCGGTCGCTTCGGCCCGGACCCGATCCAGAAGGTTGCCGCCAGCTACGGCCTCGGCGAGCCGAGCGGCATCGACCTGCCAGGGTCGTACTACGGCCAGCTCGACTCGCCCGCCCTGCGCCTGCTCCAGCACCGCGAGGACCCGTCGGCGTTCCCCAACACGTACTACGGCCCCGGCGACGCCATCAACACCGCGTTCGGCCAGGGCGAGACGCTCATCACCCCGCTCGAGCTCGCGAACGCCTATGCCACCTTCGCCAATGGCGGCACCCGCTACGCCCCTGAGGTCGCCGCCGAGATCATCTCGCCTGATGGCAAGCTCGTGAAGCGGATCAGGCCGAGGGTGATGGGACATGTCGACCTGCCCTCCTGGGTCCGCCAGACGATGCTGCAGGGGTTCATCGGCGCCGTGACGGCGAGCAACGGCACGGCCACCTACACGCTCCAGGACCTCCACTACCCGTACTCGAAGCTGCCCATTGCCGGGAAGACGGGGACCTCCCAGGTGAGCAACTCGAACAGCGTCGCCTCCGACTCGCTGTTCGTCGCCTTCGGGCCGACCTCCGACCCGAAGTACGTGATCGCGGCGGTCATCCCCCATGCCGGCTACGGCTCGGCCGGCGCGGCCCCGGTCGTGGTGAGGCTGTTCGAGTACCTGATCACGCATCCCGTCGGTCCCGTGACGCCGAGCGTGCCGAAGGGCGTCGGGTAGCCGCAGCTAGACTGCTCACGAGATGACGACCGACCGGCTGCTCGGGTGCTTCGTGCGCTCGGCCCCCGCGCTCGCCGTCTGCTCCGTCCTCTGCTGCCTCGTCGGGCCGGCCGCCCTCGGCCTGCCGCCGTACGGGCGAGGCACCGGTGAGGACATGTTGCTCCTCGAAGAACGAGACGCCGGGATCGCGCGCGCCGCTGGCTCACCTCGCGCAGCGCCGGACCTCCGGGCGTCCACGGCACGGCTGCGTTGCGTGCCTCGCAGAAGGGACCTCGTCCATGTCGGAACCGACCGCCGAGCGGCAGGCCAGCGGGCCTGTCGAGAAGGGCTCGCCGCCGGGCGACCAGACCGGCCGCCCGGCCGCGCGACGCGAGCCGGAGCACCCGGCCCGAGAAGCCGGTCCACCCGTCACCGCCGGGGGGGCCTCACCGGCGGCGGCGACGGCGCGTGCGCTCCCGGCCGAGCCGGCTGAGCCCGCCGGAGCGCGACCGCCGGCGGGACCCCCGCCGGGCCAGCCCACCCCGACTGCCGACGCAGGTCCCGGCCCCACGCGATCGGAGAGCGCCGCGCGCCGGCCCCAGATCGGCGACACCCGTCCCGCTCCGAGCGCTCCCCTGACGGCGTCGACGACGCCGTCCGAGGCCCGTCCCGGCGGCGCTCAGTCCGCCCGCACCGGCACTCCAAGCGGTTCGAGCGGTTCGCGGCAGCGGCGCGGTGGGCGAGGCCGGCGCCGCCCCAGCCCCGGCGCGAAC
>DATGKK010000107.1:0-5537 GCA_035294725.1 Acidimicrobiales bacterium
TCGTAGCGGAGCAGCTCCTCGACGGCCGCCCGGATGGCCGTGTCAGGGTGGTCGGCGAGGTCGCGGCGGAGGCGGGAGAGCTGGTCGGGATGGGTGAGGAGGGCATAGAGGCCGTTCCCGATCAGGTTGGTGGTGGTCTCGAAGCCGGCCGCGAAGAGCAGGATGACGGTCGAGATGAGCTCACGCTCGGAGAGGCGGTCGCTTCCCTCCTGGACGGCGATCAGCTGGCTCAGCAGGTCGTCTTGGGGCGCGGCGCGGCGGAGCGCGACGAGGTGGCGGAAGTACTCGTCGAGCTCCATCTGGGCGGCGAGGCCGCGCTCCATCTCCTCGTCGGAGACGATCGGCTCGATGAGCGTGGAGGCGGCGCCGACGGCGGCTCGAAAGCGCGGCCAGTCGGACTCGGGCACGCCGAGCATGTGCGAGATCACGTTGGCCGGGAGAGGGAAGGCGAGGACGTCCATCACGTTCGTGACCTCACCCGCGACGATCCTGTCGAGCAGGCCGTCGACGAGCCTCACGATCTCGGGCCGGAGCCGCTCGACGGTGCGGGGGGTGAACGCCTTCGAGACAAGGGAGCGCAGCCGGGTGTGGTCCGGCGGGTTGAGGAACAGCAGCGAGCGCCGGTCGTCCTCCATGAGCTCTTGGATCTTCGGGAAGATCTCGAGGTGACCGTAGGCCTGAGCGACCTGCTCGGAGCGGTCGCCCTCCTCCTTGCCCAAGCGAGGGTCGCGCAGCACCCACTGGCACTCCTCGTACCGGGTGCAGACGATGAAGCCGAGGCTGCTCGCGTACACGGGCGCCGCCTCGCGCAGGCGCCGGTAGCGGCCGTAGGGGTCCTTGCGTCCCTCGGGCGTTCCGATCACCTCGGCGAAGACGGCGTCGAGCTCGGGGTCCGCCGACGGCCACTGGTGTGCCGCCTCGCCAGGGCGGTGCCCGATGGTGCTGTCGCGCGCGGTGGTGTCAGTCATGGTGCAATCAGGCTACCTTCGCCCCGAGCGCGCAACGGGCGCAGGTGCGAGGTGGCTTGGTGAACCGGGTAGTGGTCGTCGGGGCCGGGCTGGCAGGGCTGCGCGCCTGCCAGGGGCTCCGCCAGCGCGGGTACACCGGCGCCCTCACCCTCCTTGGCGACGAGCCCCATCCCCCCTACGACCGCCCGCCGCTGTCCAAGCAGTACCTGGCCGGCGAGTGGCCCCGCGAGCGCGTGCTGCTCGAACCCGACGAACGGCTCGTCGCGCTCGGGATCGAGCTCCGCCTCGGACCACAGCACCGTGCCGCCGCCCTCGATCTTGCCGGCCGCGTGCTCGGGCTCGACTCCGGTGAGGAGCTCTCCTTCGACGGGCTCGTCCTCGCGACCGGTGCACGTGCTCGCAGCCTTGCGGCCTTCGAGGGGCTGCGGGCGGGACACGTGCTGCGCAGCCTCGACGATGCCGCGGCGCTGCGCTCGGAGCTCGCGGGCGGCGACCGGCGGTTGCTCGTCGTCGGCGGTGGGTTCATCGGGATGGAGGTCGCCGCCACCTCGAGGCGGCTTGGAGCCGAGGTCACCGTCGTCGAGCCCCTCCCGGCGCCGCTCGCGCGGGCCCTCGGTGCCGAGGTCGGCGCTGCGGCCGGTCTCCTCCACGAGCGCCACGGGGTCCGGCTCCTGCTCGGCACGGGGATCGCCGCCGCCTCGGAGCGCCCGGGAGGCGGCATCCACGCGGAGCTCACCGACGGCACGACGGTCGAGGTCGACCTCGCCGTCGTCGGGGTGGGCGCGGCGCCGAACGTCGAGTGGCTCGACGGCTCGGGCCTCGAGGTCGGGCCGGCCGGGGTGGCCTGCGACTCCTGCCTCCGGGCGGGCCCCGGCGTCGTGGTGGCGGGCGACCTCGCCCTCTGGAGGATGAAGGACGGCCGCCAGGTGCGGATCGAGCACCGGACCAACGCGGCCGAGCAGGGCGACCACGCCGCCGCGGTCCTACTCGGCTCGACGGCGCCCTTCGAGACCGTCCCCTACGTCTGGTCCGACCAGTACGACGTGAAGATCCAAGTCCTCGGGCTGCCGGAACCGGATGACGAGTGCCGCGTCGTCGCCGGCTCCCCTGGCGAGGGCCGGTTCGCCGCCGTCTACGGCCGGGCGGGTGTGGTGAGCGGGGCGGTCGGCTTCTCGATGCCGCGCCAGGTCATGCGCCTCCGCCCGCTGATCGCCGCAGGGGCACCCTACGACGAGGCGATCGAGCTGCTCGCCT
Source organism: Acidimicrobiales bacterium (assembly GCA_035294725.1). Taxonomy (GTDB): domain Bacteria; phylum Actinomycetota; class Acidimicrobiia; order Acidimicrobiales; family Bog-793; genus DATGKK01. Next base: position 2,223 of record DATGKK010000107.1, read on the forward strand.
GAGCCGGCGAGCCGGCGGCTCTCCGGCGGCGTCGCGCAGATCGCCGCAGCTCCGCGAACGCCCGTTCGGCGAGCTCGGCGTCGCCGTGCGACAACGGGCCTGCGGTCGGGGGAGCCGGGCCGTAGCAACGCTCCTCGAGCAGCTCGGCGAGGATCGCCGCGCTCGGCGCGCGGGCGCTTGTGGCGAGCCGTGCTCCGTACTCGGCTGCCGTCTCGGTCGGTTCCCGGGGGACGCCGGCCCGCCGGCCGAGGCGTTCGAGGCGCCATGCGGTCCGGCCGGCCCACGTCGGCGGCCGCCGCCGCCGACGCCGCTCCAGCTCGACGCTGGCGTACCCGACGGCCCCGACCGCTCCGGCGGAGCCGATCGGCGTCCAGGGGAGCTTCGCCAGGTGGTGCCACAGGTCGTGGAGGAGCACCGTGCCGGGATTGGCCGGGGCGAGGGGCACGTCGGCGGTGGGGTCGAAGCTCTGCCAGCCGGCATCGGGGAAGTACACCTGCACCCACGCGTGCGCATCTCTCGCCTCGATCGCGTAGAGCCCGGAGAGCGGGTCGAAGGGACCTGGCACGTAGCCGACCGCCTCCCGTGCCGGGATGCCGAGGGTGCGCAGCATCACGGCGAGCGCCGTCGAGATCTGCTCGCAGTACCCCTGCCGGTTCCCGAACAGGAACTCGTCGACGGCGTCCTGTCCGGGCGCGAGCGGTGGGATCGCCGTCGAATAGCGGGTGTGACGGCCGATCCAGTGCTCGAGCGCCTCGACGATCGCCACCGTCGAGCGGGCGTGCGCCCTGCGGACGATGGAGCGGGCGAGCGCCTCGACCCGGGGGTAGGGATGGGGGAGCTGGAGCGCGTCGTGCACCTCGGGAAGAGCCCGCTCGGCCGCGGGGATGCTCCTCGGCTCTCTTGCGAGCTCGGCGGGCGTCTCCTCGTCGTCCTCGGAGACGACCGTGTAGACGGTGCCCGGGGTGATGGCCACGGTCGCCCGCAGCGAGCCGTCGTTGCCGACGACGAGGGTCCGAGAGGGGAAGTAGACCTGCGCCGGCTGCGAGGTGCCAAAGAGCAGGTTCGGGAGAGGCTGCTCGACGTAGAAGGTCTGGATGTCCGTGGTGTACGCGCCGTTGCCGGCACCCGGGATGTCGAACGGCGAGCCGCCGGTGAGCTTCGTCAGGCCGCGGTCGTGGCGGGACTGGGTCCAGCTCTGCCCGCTCCAGGTGTCGTAGGTCATCCCGAGGAAGTAGCCGGGCCGCTCCGCCCGCACCCGCATCACCACCGTGTCGCCGAGGGCGCCCCGCACGGCGGTGTCGAGCGGCCCGCCGAAGCCGAGGTAGCCGCCGACGCCGATGCGGCCCCCGGGCTTGGTCTCGCGCGCGGGAGCGGTCGGGTGGGCCCCCGAGCCGCTCACGAGACCGTCGCCGTTGATCGGCAGGTAGGACGTGAGCGACGACGGCAACGTGAGCCCTTGCACGGCGCGGGGCTGCGGCAGCACGACGAGAAGGCCGAGCGCGACGGCGAGCACGACGAGGAGCGAGCTCGCGAGCACGACGGGCGGCGCCAGGCGGCGCTCGCCCACCATCGAGTGCCACGAGCACGACAGCCCGATGAGCGTGGCAGCGAGCCAGACGCCGACGTAGGCGACGAAGGTGCCCGAGGAAGCCTGGGCGCCGGCGATCGTGATGAGGGCGCCGCCGGCGGCGAGGGAGAAGAGCAGGTCCCTCCGGGCCGGGACGTCGAAGGCGTGGATCACCTGGACCCAGGTGAACAGTCCGGCGAGCGGGACCTCGATCGAGCTCAGCTGGCCCGAGCCGGCAGCCCCGAAGATCTGGTTCACGAAGATCGCGAAGACGACGATGACGGCGAGCGCGAGGCCGGCCTTCAGCCACTGCCAGGGTCGGCGCCGGACGAGGTAGGAGAAGACCATGCCGGCGACGACGGCGGCTCCGGCGGCTCCGGCGACCAGTGCCGACAGCTCACCAACCGACTCGGCCGCGACGACGCCGGTGAGCACCGCCACCGTCGTTGCGAGCCGGAACAGGACCGAGTCGTCCGCAGGCGCGGGCGCGTTGGCCTGCCGGACCCGGTCGATGAGCGAGCTCACCGCTCCTCCGGCCGCTCGGGACCGAGGTCCGACCATGGATTGATGCCGGCGCGTGCGAGCCGCCGGCCCGCTTCGCCGAGGTCCTGGACCTGCCCCACCCGCGGCCGGTGCGCCTCGTTGGTCTCGAGCACGACGGCGCGGCGACTCTCGAGCGCCGCGCGGACGGCCGTCATCGCCTCCGACGCCCTCAGCTCCGCCTCATCCGGGTCGGGTGGGAGGTCGGCGACGATCCGGACGGGTGCGATGGAGCCGTCCTCGGCCTCGCGCACCATGAGCCCCCCGGTGTGCGCGCTCGCGCGCCAGTGGACCCTCCGGGGGCTGTCGCCGACGCGGTACTCCCGCACGCCCCGCAGCTCGCCCTGCTCGGTCCCTCGTCCTCCTCCGGTATGCAGCTCCCCCCGGTCCTCACCGCTACGGGAGCCGCCAGGGCGGGTCTGCGAGGGTGCGAAGGAGGGAGCGATCACGACCGTGCGGGGGAGGCGGATCCGGCAGGTGCCGGACCACCAGACGAGCCCGAGCGGCGCCGCGCTCGCGACCCGGCAGCGCACGGCCGCGAGCTCGCCCCGACGGCCCGGCAGGAGCTCCACCACCGCCGGCGTCCGGCTTCTCAGCTGGCAGGCCGTTCCGGCGGGCTGGAGCGGCACGAGGCGGCACGGCCGGCTCGCCACCACGGTGACGGCAAGCGGCTCGCCGGAGCGGGCTTCTCCCGGGCATTGCTCGACCACGAGCTCGACGCGCCGCAGCGAGAGGCGCGGCCCCACGATGCCAACCACGAGCAACCCGGCGACAAGGGTGCCGATCGCCTGCACCCATTCCGAGCCGCTCGCGTGTGCGACGGCTCCCCACAGGGCGAGCAGCGCCAGCCCTCCGGTGAGGGTCCCGAGAAGCCGCTCGGGGCGCGGCCGCTCGGGGCGGGCGGCTCTCTCGAGGCCGGACGGCGGCGGGTACGCGGTCGTCCGGCGGCGGCTCACGGTCGCGGCGCCGGGACCTGCTCGACGAGCCGGCGGACCACGCCGATCCCGGCTTCGATCGAGGCGCCGGCGCTGTCGATGCCGAGCCGGTGGCCGAGGGCGGCGGGGGCGACCCGCTTCACGTCGCCCGGGGTGACGTAGGCCCTCCCGTTCAGCACCGCCTCTGCGCGCGCGGCGGCAATGAGGGCGATCGCCGCCCGAGGGCTTGCTCCGAGACGCACGTCGGGTGCGGAGCGCGAGGCTCTCACGATG
>DATGKK010000108.1:0-3212 GCA_035294725.1 Acidimicrobiales bacterium
CACATCCGGCACATCGATGCCGGTATCGAGCATGTCGACAGAGACGGCAATGTGCGGTGCCTTGGCCGGATTCGAGAAGTCGTCGATCAGCGACTGGGCGTAGGTGACGCCGTGATGGATCGTGCGGGCATAGGCACCCCTGAACTTCGGGTAGTTCGCATCGAAGCGCTCGACGATGAAGTCTGCGTGCGCCTGATTCTTGGCGAAGATGATCGTCTTCCCGATCCTGTCGCCGCCTGCCACCCGCTGGCCGTCCGTCATGAGGTGCGCGAGCACCTTGTCTACCGTGTCCTCGTTGAAGAGCCATGCGTTCAGCGCCGATGACTCCACCCTGTCGGGTATCGAGTCATCGTCTCCCCACTCCAGGGCATCCCACTTCTCCTGCTCCTCCGGAGAGAGGTCCTTGTACGTGATGCCCTGCCGTTGGAACTTGATCGGCACGGAGACTGCGATGGGCGGAACGAGGAAACCGTCCTTGATGGCATCGTCGAGCTGGTAGGCGTCCGTCGGGACACCCCGCTCCAGCTCGAAGAGCTGGTACGTGTTGATGTCGATCTCATCCTTCGGGGTTGCAGTGAGACCGACGAGGAGGCTGTCGAAGTAGTCGAAGATTGCCCGGTACTTCTGATACACGGAGCGGTGTGCCTCGTCGATGACGATGAGGTCGAAGTGTCCCGGCCCGAATCGACGTCGACCCTCCTGCATCTCGTCGATCAGGCCCATCATCGTCGGGTACGTCGAGACGTACACACGGCCATCGCCGTGACGCTCGGTCACGAGGTTCACCGGAGACGCTGAGGGGAGATGAGTCTTGAACGCTCCGACCGCCTGATTCCAGACCTCCTGACATAGAGCCATCATTCCTTCGGAGTCACGGGGTGGCCTTGACGGAGTAGACGAGCGTCAGCTCGGTTCCTGGGTAGCGCGTCTTCGTGCTCGTGAGCTCGTCGCACAGGGCCGCCATGGCGCGCGTGCGGCGGGCGGCGGAGAGATGATTGACGGCGACGTGGAGTTCGTCGCCCTTGACCTCGAGGTCTGCCGACGCCCGGAACATCTCGCGTAGCAGCGTGCGAGCCTCGTCGTCTGCCCGTGCATAGTGGGGGGCGAGGAGCCGGGCGAGAGCCGACTCGGCGTTGTAGGTGGCCATGCGGATGGCGTCCATGATGCGCTTGCGCTCGCTGGCCAGGCGCACCATCTCTGGGCGTGCCTCAGACAGAGGCACCTTGGCCGGGACGGCCTTGGCTGCCTGAGCCAAACGGTCCACTTCTGCCTGGGCGTCGCGAAAGGCGCGCCTGAGCTCGCTGTCCGCCGGCCGGCCGCCGAACGCCGCCTTGCCCTGCGCGCTCTCTGCCACCTGGAGCGAGCGACGTGCGGCAGCCAGCTCCTTGTCAGCTTGCTTTCGTGTTGGGTTCGCCACGAGGCGCTCGGGGTCCTCTGTGGCCGTCGCATAGCTGTCGAGCGCGTCGAGGCCGAAGTGGGCCCGCATGTAGCGGAAGAAGTTCTCTTCGCGCCAACGGGAGAACATGAGGTGGGCGAGGAGGGCAGGGTCCTCGTCGTCTCTGGTGGTGAGGATCTGGGTCTGATGCCCGGTCTTGGGGTCCAACCGGGTGATCTGGCGCAAGACGAGGCGCCGGCGCTTGTTGGCATAGGAGATGGCGACCTGGCGATCTGCGAGCCAGTACTCATGGCGCTTCCCTCGATCGTCGGAGAACACGTGGAGCGAGAAGGATGTCCGGGGCTCGTCGTGCAACGGGGCCTTGCGGTAGGTGAGGAGGTGGAAGCCGGCGACGGAGAGCTCCTTGAAGAGCTTCGGGCTCCACCCGCCTCGGTCGAAGCAGATGGTCGGGCGGGCGTCGTTTCCGACGAGCGCTCGAAGAGTGGCCACGACCTTCTTCAGCTCGCTCACGAGGCTCGACGAGGCGGCCTCCCAGACGAGCAGCCCGTCGCCGAAGCGGTCGGTCACCCAGGTGTCGGCCACCGCCGGCATGGCCAGGCGGGCCCGTGCGACGTGAGCCTTTTGGATCTCACGGTCGCCGTGGTAGGCGCGGACGTGGCCGTCGACGTAAAAGAGGCCCGACACCTCGGCGCCCCCACGTGCGAGGTGATGGCGGGCGAGTGCGTCGAGCAGGCGGTCGGCCCGGCCGAGGCCGGCGAGCTCTTCCATGCGCCGCCGGAGCGTCTTCACTTCGGGGACCCGGTCCAAGCCGATCAAGCGCCCCACGTCAACGGGGTCGAGCCGGGTGAGGCCCTCGGCCCGAGGCTCGCCCAACAAGGCGGCGAAGACGATGCAGAGCACGAGCGAGCGCACGCCGTAGTAGGCGGCGCGCGCAGAGCCATAAAGCGACGTGGCGGCGTCGAGCAGTCCGGTTGCCGCCAGGGCGGGAAGGACGAGGAGCGCGCCAGCCAAGGGAAGGGACGCGCCTTCAGTGACGACGGGCTCTGCGCCCATGAGCAGTCCCGCCCGCGCCGCCTGGCGTTCAGCGGTCCGAGGCACCGGGCGCGCGAGCGGTTCGAGGCAAGGACCCTCGGACCCCCCTGGAGCAACCGAGGAGACCCGGGCAGTCCGAGCGGCGGCGAGCGCCCGAGAGACCATGTTCTGGGATACTCCGGCTCGCCGGGCGACCTCGGTCTGGCTCAGTCCCTCCTCGCGCAGCGCGACGATCTCGGCTCGCTTGTCTTCGGTCAGCTTGGACGGGCCCTTCGGTCCGAGACGGCGAGGCACGAGGCCTTCGACACCGAGCTCCTCATAGCGCCGACGCCACAGGATGAGGGTGTCCTCGTCCACACCGAACGCCGAGGCGACGTGACGTTGGAAGGCTGCCTTGATGTTGACCAGCTGCACCGCGGCCAGCTTGCGCATCGCCAGATCGCCGGCTGACCAGCTCCAGGTCACCTGGCCCCACACAAACACCGCACCCGCACCCTGGGCATCTTCTGACAGCCACACCGCGTCGGAGATCCGCACGGATCCCTGCGGCACGAGCGGGAGCGGTTGGTGCACCGGAGCAGTCTGGATCGCCAGCGTCATCAGCCCTCCTGGTTCGTCCGATCCTCCGAACTCACTATAGATTACCCAGCTCAGCGAATCGCGGATGGTTCCAGGTGAGCCGACTGCCGGGGGCTCTATGTCAGGAGGTCTGGATTCACAAGCGCGATCCGATCCGCAAGGAAGAGGACGCGCTTTGCCCAGTTGCAGCGCATGAGAAGGTCGG
>DATGKK010000109.1:0-8001 GCA_035294725.1 Acidimicrobiales bacterium
AGGTGGCGATGGAGGCGACCGGGGTCTACTGGAAGGCGCCCTGGCACGTGCTTGCTCCCGAGCCGAGCTTCGAGCTGCTGCTCGTCAACGCGCAGCACGTGAAGAACCTCCCGGGCCGAAAGACCGATGTCGCTGACGCCCAGTGGTTGGCATCTCTCCTCGAGTGCGGGCTGCTTCGTGGCAGCTTCGTCTCCGCTCCGGTGATGAGCCGGCTGCGGGACCTGACCCGGCACCGCAAGAAGCTCGCCGAAGAGCGTGGCCGGGAGACCCAGCGGATCCAAAAGGTGCTCGAGGACGCCGGCACCAAGCTCGACTCACGCCGCCGGTGCTCGGCCTCGTCACCGCCGCCGTCGTCGAGACCCACGACGAGTGGCAGATGGCCGAGCGCCGCTATCTGTCCGAGGAGTGGATGGCGAAGCTCGCCGATCGCGACAACACTGAGTCCCAACGAGCACTGGAGGCGCCCGTAGCGATCACCGCCTGAGAAGACCCGACGCCGCCAAGAGCTTCACGCCGGCCGGGCCGAGTTAGACCACGCGACGGGACTCCAACAGCTCTAGCGTCGGCCTTGTTGGGTGTCAGGCGGCGACGGTGACGGTCAGAAGCTGGGGACTGCCGGACTCCTCGGGCACAGGTTCGCCGTCGGCCTCGAGGCCGGCGATGTGAGCGGCAATCGCCTCGATTGCCAGCGCTCGACACGCTTCAACGGTGGCACCTTGGGTGAAGCAGCCAGGGAGCGCTGGCACCGACACCATGAATCCACCTCCCTCCTCGGGCTCCAAGACGATCGTGTACGTGCGCATCGCTCTCATCTTCTCACAGCTCGCCTCGGAGCTCATCGGCGGAGATGCCCGCCTGAGCGAGTATCGACCGGAGTAGTGCAGGGCCGATCGTCTCGCCGGCGTGCACCGGGACGGTCACCCGGCCGGCCCGGTCAGGATGCTTCAGTTGGATGTGCGACCCCTTCTGGGCGACCACCACCCACCCAAGCCGTCGAAGGGCGCGAGGAGCTCTCGTCCGGTGACCCGGGGCAGTGGTGGCACGCCGGGGACCGTAGCGGTCGGCTGCGACGCCGAGCCTCTTCGATAGATTTGTGGCGTCCGTTCGTCGGACAGATGTTGCCTTCGTGCGGCAGTTCTTTCGCAGAATCCGTGGAATGCCGTTCGCAAATCGGCCGAGTCTTGCTACTCATTCGCTACTCCACAGGCGCCGAAGAGGGCGAAATGGGCCGACCGATGGGAAGTCGCACCCCTCCTGAGCAGCCCTTCCAGACTCGGGCCGACGGGCAGGAATAGCTTGTTGCGACTTTTCATCCCAAGGTGCTGGGTTCGAGACTCAGGCGGCCCACGGCGCTCTCCTCCGGCCGCTCGACGCGAGCGCTTCGCGGCGGAGTCCGAGCGCGGCACCGGGACGGCACCTTTGGCAGGTGCCGTCCCGGTGGACCGAGACCGTCGTCGTGACGACGTAACGTTTCAGCTCACAGGCGCCATGGGAGGTCGGTCGTGTCGCCGGCGATCGCCACCACGGGCTGCCTGGCTCTCGGCACCATCACGGGGAGCGCCTTCGCGTCTCCGAATCGGTACACGTCACCATTGGCACCGGCCATCCAGTAGCCGAGGCCGTCGCTCGTGAGCGCGGCCCCGACGATGTCGGTGACCCCCTTGCCGGCAAGTGAGCCGAACCTCGGTGCGTCCGTGCCGAACGGGTAGGTGTCGCCGTTCGCGCCGACGAGCGTGTACCCGGAGCCGGACTGGTTCACGAGGATGGCGACGATGTCGTCGACGCCGCTTGTGATCGAGCCGTGGCCCTTTGCGTCGCCGAAGGGCTTGACTTGGCCATTCCTCGTCACGATGAGGTAGCCCTGCCCGGTCGGGCTCGAGGCGAGCGCCACGGCGTCGGTCACGTGCATGCCCTTGCTCGGGAACGACCCGTAGAACTTGGCGTGGCCGAAGCCGAACACGCCCCCGTTCGCACCAAGGAGCCAGTAGCCGTTCCCGCTCGGAGTGGCGGTGATCCCGACGATGTCGCTGGCAGAGCGGTGGCGGGTGGTGAGGTCGCCGTGGAAGACGGCGTCACCGTTCGTGAGGACCACACCGCTCCTCGTCACCGCCCACGTCCCTTGGCCGTCGAGCGTGGTCGCGAGACCGGCGACGGGCGCCGGCGGCGCGTGGACCGCTCCGAGGTGAGGTGCGTCGCCGGCGTTGTAGAGCTCGCCGGCGCTGTCCGTGAGCAGGAAGCCCTGGCTCTTGCTCACGGCGCAGGTGTTGTCGAGCACGTTGCCCTCGAACTCGGGATAGCCGATGATGCTCTCCCGGTCCACTCCGTACTCGAGATCCTTGCGGAAGTTGCGCACGCCCGTGCCCGTCGCCACGTTGCCGAACTCGAGCGCGCACGTTCTTCCGGACTTGACCTCGCTCCAGTAGGGGTAGAAGTGGCCGGGGCCGGGCGGCGGCACCGTCGGGGTGCCGGACTCGCTGAGCCCGGTGTCGGTCTGGAAGAACAGCTGCGGGTACGGCGACCCGTTCGTCGTCGGCAGGGACTCGACGAAGCTTCCCGGCAGCGTGGCTGTCGGGTTCTTTCCGGTCGGCCAGTCGGCGTAGTAGGGCGTGCCGTCGAAGTCGAGGTCGCCGTTCTGGAAGAGGTTGTCCTGGCAGCCCGAGATCTCGTTCGGCGGTGAGCTCGTGCCAGGGCCGAAGTAGCCGACGTGGGTCGACCCCGCTGCGTAGCAGATGGCGTCTCCGTACTCGGGGTATCCCCGGCCTTCCGGCCCTCCGGCCCTCTCGTACGGCCCGTCGCACTTGTTGTAGGCCGTCGAGGTGTCGTTCTTGTCGAATGGGTTGACCTTGAACGGTTGTGACAGGCTCGTGCAGGGCTCGAAGTGCCCGATCTCGAACTCGGTCGAGATGTCGGTCTGGAGCGCCGCCCATGGGACGATGTTCCCGGCGGCGGCCGTGTTGTACTCGGGCTGGAAGTTGAACGGCGTCGGCTGGCAGTTCACCATCGAGGTGGTGTGGAAGCCGTTTTGGGCCGACGCCTGCATCGAGCCGTGCTGACCCGTCGTGAGGTCGTCGATGACCACCTTGAAGGCGTGCTCCTTCGGGTGGCCCGGCACCGGAGCGTCGAACATGTGGAGGCTCAAGTCGTCGCCGGGGTTCATGAGCAGCGTCTCGCTGTCAGGGATGAAGCCACCGCCGTCCGGATCGGGGACTCCGTTTCGCTGGATGAAGGCGAAGTTCACCGGCTCCTCGCAGGCGAGGTTGCAGGCGACGAACTGGTCGGTGCACTCGAGGCTGTCGATCGTGACGGCAGCGCACCAGTGGGTGTTGTCGCAGCTCTCGTTGTCGTAGAACGGGGCGTTCCCGGGTGGGTAGAACTGCATCTCCATGAAGGCGGAGCCGCCTCCGGGGTAGCTGTTCGCCGGGCAGTCGACCGTGTAGGTGCAGGCCGGCGCGTTCGAGTTCGACCTCGGTGTGCAGGGCATCTGCGGGTAGGAGTTGGGGTCGCACATCGCCATGGAGAACCAGGGTGCCGGGGTGAGCTCGAAGTAGTGGACGACGCTGTGCCCGGGGTGGGTCGCCGTCGGCATTGCCGCCGGGTCCTTGCCGAGGGTGAAGTTCCAGGAGACGTTGTTCCCTGAGCCCGGCTTGTTCGAGAGGAAGGTCGTGTCGGGCTCGTCGTGGCCGATGTAGTGGCCGTTGTCGTAGAAGCGGCCGTTCCAGGTGTTCGCGTTGTTCACACCGCGGATGCCGTGGATGTCGGTGCACTCGAAGCCTCTCAGCGGCTTTTGCACCGGGCTGTACCCGTTGCAGTCGAGCGTGCCGCGCTTCGGGGCTCCCTTGTAGACGGTGCTGATGTCGTGGCGGAGCGAGTGGAGGTACTGGAACTTGGCGCTCAGCCGCACCGCGCCCGCACTGGGCGCTGCGGCGCCGAGGGTCCCCCCGACGACGGAGAGGCCCATCGTCGCAAGCGAGGCCGCCACTCCTGCGCTCACGATCCATCTCAGCCGCCCGCGACCAGGCGGTCGCGTCCTGTGGTCGACTCTCGCCATTGAGCCCTCCTGTCGGCTGGATAGGTGTCGGTGGGCGACAGTAGGTGTCGTGCCGGTTGGGCGCAACGGTTTCGTGGCAGACGCCTGACCTGCCGAAAGCTGGAAAACTGAGGACCATGGCTGACGGGCTCGTGATCGACAAGGACGCGCTGAGGGCGAAGTACCTAGAGGAGCGGAACAAGCGGCTCCGGCCCGACGGCAACGACCAGTACATCCGGCTCACCGGCCGCTTCGCCCACTATCTCGACGACCCTTACACCCCCTTCGTCGAGCGGGAGCCGCTGCGCGACCACGTGACGGCCGCCTTCGTCGGCGGGGGCTTCGCCGGCCTTGCGACCGGCGCTCGGCTGAAGGAGGCCGGGATCGAGGACGTCCGGATCATCGACAAGGCAGGGGACTTCGGCGGCACCTGGTACTGGAACCGCTACCCCGGCGCCCAGTGCGACACGGCGTCGTTCGTCTACATGCCGCTGCTCGAGGAGACCGGGCACATGCCCTCGGAGAAGTACGCCCACGCGCCCGAGATCCTCGAGCACTGCCGCCGGATCGGGGAGCACTACGGCTTGTACCGTCACGCCCTGTTCCACACCGAGGTGCTCGACCTGACCTGGCTCGAGGAGGATGCCCGCTGGCTCGTGCGCACGAACCGAGGGGACGAGTTCACGGCGCAGTTCGTCGGCATGGGGATCGGCCCCCTCCACGTCCCGAAGCTGCCCGGGATACCGGGCATCGATGACTTCGAAGGCCACGCCTTCCACACGAGCCGCTGGGACTACGAGTACACCGGCGGCGACCCCTCCGGCGCTGTGATGGACCGGCTCGCCGACAAGCGGGTCGCCATCATCGGCACCGGCGCAACGGCAGTGCAGTGCGTGCCGCACCTCGCTCGGGCCTGCAAGGAGCTGTACGTCTTCCAGCGCACCCCGTCGTCGGTCGACGTGCGCGACAACCGCCCGACCGATCCGGAGTGGTTCGCCGAGATCGCCACTCCGGGCTGGCAGCAGCGTTGGCTCGAGAACTTCGCCTCGAACCAGACCGGAGGCATCGAGGAGGAGGATCTCGTCCAGGACGGCTGGACCGAGCTCTCGCGGCGTGTGCGGGCGAAGATCAACGAGCTGTCTCCCGACGACCGGACGCCCGAGAAGATGATGGCCGCCTACGAGGACTCTGACTTCGAGAAGATGGAGCAGATCCGGGCCCGGGTCGACGAGATCGTGGAGGACCCCGCCACCGCCCAGGCGCTCAAGGCGTGGTACCGGCAGCTGTGCAAGCGGCCCTGCTTCCACGACGAGTACCTCCAGTCCTACAACCTCCCCGGCGTCCACCTCGTCGACACCGACGGCAAGGGCGTCGACTGCATCACCCGCTCCGGCGTCGTCGCCGGCGGCAGGGAGTACGAGGTCGACTGCATCATCTACGCCTCGGGCTTCGAGGTCGGCACCGAGTACACCCGGCGTGCCAACTACGACGTGACGGGCCGGAACGGGGTGCGCCTCTCGGAGCACTGGGCGAACGGCATGCGGACCCTCCACGGCATCCACGCGCACGGCTTCCCGAATGCCTTCTTCGTCCAGCCGACCCAGGGTGCCAACCTGATCTCGAACGTGCCCCACAACCTGACGGACGCCGCGAGGACGATCGCCTGCGTCGTGCGGCACGTGCTCGACCATGGCTACCGGGAGGTCGACGTCACCGCGGAGGCCGAGCAGGCCTGGGTGGACCTCCTGCTGTCGGGTCCGGGGACGATCCTGGGTGCGGCGGACTGCACCCCTGGCTACTACAACAACGAGGGCCAAGGCTTCGGGCCGAACTCGGTGGTCGCCTTCGGCTACCCCTACGGGGCGATGGCGTTCTTCCGCTACATCGAGCAGTGGCGCAACTGCGGCAGGTTCGAGGGCCTGGCGTTCCGCTGAGCCGGCTGCCGGCAGCGGGCCGCCGTCATGGCCGCTCGCCGCGCAGGCGGGCGAGGTATCGATCGGCCGAACGCTGCACTGCCCCGGCCCCGTCCTCTGGCACGACCCGGCCCCACCAGCCGCCGTAGACCCGCTCGAAGTCGTACCGTCCAACCCGCTCGGCGATCGCGCGCACGGTCGGCGGGTCGAGCGGGACGAGGTTCGGGTAGCTCCACATGAAGCTCACGTAGCGGCGGTCCTGCACGACGGTGACGGTGTCCCCGGTGAGCAGCACTCCCCGCCCGCCTGCGCCGGCCGGCCAGTGGAGGACGGCAGCGCCGTCGAAATGCCCACCGATCCGCGCGACCGTCACGCCCGGCACCGGCTCGATCGTCTCGGTCCTCCACAGCTCGATCCGCTGGGAGGGGCGCATCACCCACTCCCGGTCGGCTTCCGGCAGCAGGATGCGGGCATCGAAGGCATCGGCGAGGTCCACGCACGCCCCGTAGAAGTGAGGGTGGGAGCAGCAGATCGCCGCGATCCCGCCGAGCTCGGCGACACGCTCGCAAGCCCGGTCGTCGAGCAAAGGGACGCAGTCCCAGAGCACGTTCCCGCCCTCGGTCATGACGAGGAGGGCCCGTTGGCCGATGGCGACGGGTGGGGCGACGCCGATCCCGATCAAGCCCGGCTCCTCCTCGCGCAGCTCGCTTCGGTGCTCGCCGGCGAGCTCTTCCCTCGTGGCCCACCGCTGGCCGCCCCAACCGACGTACTGGCGCTCGTCGAGGCAGATCGCGCAGCTTGCGGGCGGCTCCGGAGTCTCCGCGTGCTGTACCCCGCAGGTGACGCAGATCCACGCCGGCATGACCGCGATGGTAGGAGGGCTCTGGCCGGCCACGCCGAACCGGACCGATCGCGCCCGGCGGGGTACCGTGTCCCCCCGTGGGAGGGACGGGGGTGGGGTACGCCGGTCTGCCCCCGCGCCAGCCGGATCGGGCTCGTCTTCGTCAGAGCTCCTCGTCGGCGCCGCCGGCCCGAACCCGAAGGGTCGTCGGCGTCCTGGCTCCGCTCCTCTCCGCCGCCCTTCTCGCCGCCTGCTCGTCAGGCTCCCCCGCTCGCGTCGGCGAGAAGGGGAGGAGCACTGGGTCGGGCTCATCGGCGCCCTCGACACCGCGAGGATCCTCCGGGCTCCGGCACGGACGCCACGTCTCCCGTCGCGACGCCGCCGGGACGGTGTGGCTGTGCCGCCCCGGCCTCGCGGACGACCCGTGCACGAAGAGCCTTTCTGCCACCGCCGTCAACGCGGCGGGCAAGGCGACGCTGCAGCCGGCGCCGGTGCCCGGTCACCGGCCGTTCGACTGCTTCTACGTCTACCCGACGGTGAGCATGGAAACCGGCTCGAATGCCAACTTGGAGGTCCAGCCGGCGGAGGTTGCGACCGCCGAAGCCCAGGCCTCCCGCTTCTCGGCCGTCTGCAACGTGTGGGCGCCGATGTACCGCCAACGGACGCTCCACTCACTCGCTGCCGGGCTCGGCGCCGGCCGGCGCGCCGGGGAGATCGCCTACCGGAGCCTGCTTGCCGGCTGGGACGACTACCTCGCCCGCTACAACGAGGGCCGGCCCATCCTGCTGCTTGGCCACTCGCAGGGCGCCGCGATCCTCATCCAGCTCCTTCGGCGGGTGATCGACCCGGACGCGGCGCTCCGCAGGCGGCTCGTCGGGGCGATCATCCTTGGCGGCAACGTCGAGGTCCCGACCGGCCGGCTCGTCGGCGGCTCGTTCCGGCACATTCCTCTGTGCAGCTCGCCGTCGCAGGCCGGCTGTGTGATCGCCTACTCCACGTTCCCGTCGGAACCGCCCCCTGACGCGCTCTTCGGCCGGCCCGGCCAGGGCGTGAGCCTCCAGTGGGGAGCGACCGAGCGCGCCGGGCTGCAGGTCGCCTGCGTCAACCCCGCCGCCGTCGGGAGCACGGCGGCAGCGCCTCTCGATCCGTACTTTCCCGCCAACGCCGCCCGCGCTCCAGGAGTCGCCGTCACGACGCCCTGGGTGGCCTATCCCGGTCGC
>DATGKK010000110.1:0-15281 GCA_035294725.1 Acidimicrobiales bacterium
CCTCGGCGTCATCACCTCGCGGGCCGTGGTGTCCCGCAGGGACGGCAGCCTCCGCACGATCTCGAGCTCGAGCTCCGAACGGGGCGCAGCGAGCGAGGTCTCACGACCCGATCGGCGGCGTCTCCAGAGCGCCACCTACGACTCCCTCCTCACCTGACCAGAAGGAACGGCCGAGTCGAGGACCGGCCCGCCGGCCTAGTTGCGCAGCTCGGCAGGGAGCGGCAGAGGCCGGTACGACTCGTCATGGAAGGTGCCCCCGGCCAGCAGCGCCCGCACCGCCCGCCGGAGCCTGAGGGAGTCGAAAGGCTTGACGAGCCAACCCTCGGCGTCCGACCGCCGGGCGAGGAAGACGTCGGCACGGCGATCCATAAGGATCAGCACCGGCACGTGGGGCAGGCGTCCGCCGGACTCCTCGAGGCGCAGGTCCATGCAGATGGCGATCCCTCCCATGTTGCCGACCTGCATGTCCGTGATGACGAGATCGGGCGGCTCGTCGTCGACCGCCCGCCGGACGGCTTCCCCGGAGTGAACCGAGCGCACGGTCGTGCCCTCGTCCTCGAGGGCCGCACGCACGTCGTCGATCACCGTCGCTGCGTCGCTCACGACGAGGATGTCAGCCACGATCGGAGGCTACCTGCCCGGCCACGTACTCGGCCACGAGGGCCAGTCCCTCGAGGTCGTGGACGTCGTCACGGAGGAACGGTACCTCTACGACCGCACCCTGAACTCCCTGCTCGAGCTGGCGCAGGAACCCACGCTCCTCGCCCACGACCTGCTCGAGGTCGGCGAGGTTCTTCCGCAACCCGTCGAGCACGAGGCGAGCCTCGGCGGGATCAGAGGGTGCATCAGTGGGATCGGTTGCCTCGCCCGCCCCGACCGTGCTCGACAGGAGGTCTCCCGAGCGGAAGTCGGGGTGGACGCGGTTCATGACGAGGGCGGCAACGGGGAGGCTCGCCTCCGCCAGGCGGGCCGAGAAGAAGCGCGCCTCCGAGACAGAGTCCCTCCTCGGAGTCGCGACGAGCACGAAGGCGGTCCCGGGATCTGAGAGCAGCTGCTCGACGCGGCCAGCCCGGTCGCGAAAGCCCTGCTCCATGCCCTCGAACGCACGGAAGAACGCCACCGCGTCCTCCACGATCTCCCCGCCGGCGATCCGGGCGATGGTCCGCAGCAACGCCTGGGTCGCAACCGAGAGTGCCCTCACGCCCGCCCGTCCGGGCATCAGCAGGAGGCGGAAGACCCGGTTCTCGAGGAACCTCGTCAGCCGTCCCGGCGCGTCGAGGAAGTCGAGGGCGTTCCTCGTCGGCGGCGTGTCGACGACGACGAGGTCGAAGTCGCCGGACTCGTGCAGCTCGTAGAGCTTCTCGGCGGCCATGTACTCCTGGGTGCCCGACAACGCCGAGGTCAAGTTCCGGTAGAGCGTGTTGGAGAGGATCCGCTCGGCCTGGGCCTCGTCGCCGGAGTAGGTCCGGACGAGGTCGTCGAAGGTGCTCTTCGCGTCGAGCATCAGAGCCGAGAGCTCACCCGGCCAGTCGCCCTCGATCTTGCGCGCCTTGTTCTCGAGTGAGCCGAGGCCGAGAGCGTCGGCAAGCCGCCGGGCCGGGTCGATCGTCACGACGCATGTGGTTCGACCCGCCTTGGCGCCGGCGAGGGCGATCGCCGCCGAGATCGTCGTCTTGCCGGCGCCGCCCGATCCGCAGCAAATGATGATGGAGCGATCGCGGACCAGCTCGCCAAGGCCGTCACCGACCACTAGCCGGCCTCCCGCACCCGTGGCTCGGACGGCAGCTCCTCAATCGCCCGGCCCATGGCCTCTGCCAGCGCCTCGAGCTCGGGCGGTCCGATCTCGGCGTGGAAGGCATAGGGAAGGCGCAGCTGGGGAAGGGGGAGCTCGGCCGCCAGCCGCTGCAACTGCGCCTGTTGCAGCTGCTCACGAGCCCGCCGGAACGCTGCAGCGGCGGAGATCGCAGCGGCCTCCTCGCCAGTCACCTCGGACTCTGCTCCTGCAGCCTGAATGAGCGCCGCAACGTCGACGCCGAGGCCGGCCACGGCCTCGTAGCAGGCGTTCACCACGACGGGGGTGAGCAGGACGCCCACCTCGTCCTCGATGCGAAAGGCCGTCTCGACGAGCTCGTTCACCGGCGTCTCCTCCGGCAGCGTCACGAGCATCACCTGGGCCCGGGCGGGATCGTGCAGCATCTCGACCACATCGGCGGCCTGGCTGCGCAGCGGACCGCCCCGTGCCGCCTCCATCAGCCCGGTGGCGCTGGTCAAAAAGCGCACCGCATGACCCGTCGCCGGCGCGTCGAGCAGGATCACGTCGGCGTCGCCCGCCCGCTCGAGCTGCTTCACCTTCCCGAGCACGAGGATCTCCCGGATGCCCGGGATGGCCGTTGCCACGACGTCGAGCACGCCGGTCGCTACGAGCCGCTTCGCCACCCGGCGCAGGCCGTGGTCCTCCAGGTACTCGAGGAGGGCGTCGTCCGGGGTGATGACACGTGCCCGGACCCGCCCCGTGCCGTCCGGCGAGGAGGTGTGCACGACCTCCTCCTCGTAGGACAAGCCGCCCTCGACTCCGAACAGCCCCGGGAGCGCCCCGCTCGAGTCCAGCGCGACGACCAGCACGTCCAGGCCGGCATCAGCGGCCATGCGAGCCAGTGCCGCTGCCACGGTGGTCTTCCCGACTCCGCCCTTACCCGCGATGACCAGGACGTTGCTTTGCCGCACGAAGGTGGCCCTGTCCATTCTGCGGCGACACTACCGGCAGCGGGCGCGCCCTCGAATTCTTTCCCGCGACCCCTTGTCTCGGGCGGGGGCCACGGCTATCTTTCGCGACAGTCGCCCTGGCAACAGGGGGATCACGGTGCCGGTGGGCTCCGGCGAGTTTTGGGGGAGGCTGGGGTTCCGCTGGTGTGGCGCGCTTGCGTCGCGAAGCCGTGCCGGGAGGTGGCCTCATCAGGGAGGGGCAGTGGTCGCCACGCAGAGTGGACGAGAGTGGCAGT
This sequence comes from Acidimicrobiales bacterium, assembly GCA_035294725.1. Taxonomy (GTDB): domain Bacteria; phylum Actinomycetota; class Acidimicrobiia; order Acidimicrobiales; family Bog-793; genus DATGKK01. The sequence continues at coordinate 3,000 of DATGKK010000110.1, forward strand.
TGAGAGCGGCGTGCAGGGGGCCGCAGGCAACCGTCTTCTTCCCTCCGTCGTACGTGGAACGAAAGGACGAGCGGACACACCGGGAGCGGGAGGCGAAGGGCATCTGCAACTCCTGCACGGTCCGGGTGGAGTGCCTCGACTACGCCCTGCGGATCCGCGAGCCCCACGGCATCTGGGGCGGCCTCAACGAGTCCGAGCGCAAGCAACTCCTCGACCGGCGAGCCAGCGCCTCGTTCGAGGCGCGCAGCCACCACCTCCGGCACACTCGCTGAGGCGTCGGCCGCCGCTCCGACCCGTTGCGCGAATACCGTTGACGCGTCGGCGCTCGTGGGTAGTTTGACCACGGTGTTCCGGCTGCCGTTTCTCTTCGCACCCTCTGGCCCCGAGAGCCGCACCACGGCGACACCGCGGATGAAGGATGCGACCTGCCGTGTCGACCGGCGCGAGTTCGGTTACGGGATCGTCGACGGCCCGGGAAGCCCGGTCGTCCTCCTGCACGGCTGGGGGCTCGCCCATGGCACGTACGCAAGGGCGGCCGAGATGCTCGCCGCGCAGGGGCACCGGGTCATGCTGCCGGACCTCCCGGGCTTCGGCTCCAGCTCCGACCTGCCGGTGATCGGGCTCAGCTTCCGCCGCTACGCCGGTTCGATGCGGTCCTTCCTCGAGACCTGCGAGGACGTCGCCGGGGAGCCCGTCCACGTCGTCGGGCACTCCTTCGGCGGTGCAGTCGCCGCGCAGCTGGCCCACGACGCGCCTGACCTCGTGCGCTCGGTGATCCTCGTCTCCGCGCTGAGCGGGGCGACCTGGCGCCGAGACGGCTCCGTCGAGCGGCTCGTGGCGGAGCGGCCGCTGTGGGACTGGGGGTTTCACCTGGTCCGGGAGTTCCCGACGAGCCGCTTCCCCGAGGTCGCCCTCGACGTGCTGCGAGATCTCTCGCGCAACGCGGTCTGGCACCTGCCGAGCCTCGGGGCCGTGGCCGGCCTCGCCCGGCGCAGCGACCTGCAGCACGAGCTCGGGGAGGTGCGCTCCCTGCGGATCCCGGTCGCCGTCGTGTGGCCGTCTCGGGACCGGGTCGTCACGAGGGCCAGCATCGACGACCAGTGCCGGGCGCTCGGGGTCGAGGGGACGGTCGTCGAGGGGAACCACGCGTGGCCGCTCACCCACCCAGGCTCGTTCGGCCGCACGATCGGTGAGATCATCTCGTCGATGGAGACGACATCCCGAACGACGGGCCGCCGACCCCCCTCGGCAGACCTCTCCTGTCCGAGTTGATCGTCCCGCGCGACGCGGCGACGATCATGCTGGTGCGGGAGGCGGCCGGCGGGATGGAGGTCCTCATGCTCCGGCGGAACCTCGCCTCGGGCTGGGTCGGCGGCATGCACCTGTTCCCCGGTGGCGCCGTCGACGACTCCGACGCAGCCCCGGAGCTCTTCGCACGCTCCCACGCCCTCGACGACGAAGGAGCGAGCCGCCTCCTCGGAGTCGCCGCGGGCGGCCTCGCGTTCTTCATCGCCGCCATCCGGGAGTGCTTCGAGGAGGCGGGCCTGCTCCTGGCCTGCAGCCGGGACGGCACGCCGGTCGACGTCGCTTCGGCTGAGGGCACGGCCGAGCGCTACCGCGAGCACCGCCGGCGCCTGAACGGCGGCGAGGCCACGTTCTCCGCGCTCTGCGAAGCGGAGGACCTCTTCCTCGACACGGGTCGACTCCACTACTTCAGCCATTGGATCACCCCCGAAGGTCAACCTCGGCGGTACGACACACGGTTCTTCGTCGCCGAGGCACCTCCCGGCCAGTCCGCCCTCCACGACGACATCGAGGTGATCGACTCCCTTTGGATCAGCCCGGTCGAGGCGCTCCGTCGTCACGCCAGCCATGAGATCGAGATGATGCTGCCGACGATGAAGAACCTCGAGGCCATCAGCCGGTTCGGCTCGGCGGCCGAGCTGCTGGCAGCAACCGGTGCCGCCACCGTCCCGACCGTCACGCCCAGGGTGCGGGTCGACCACGGTGCCATGCGCATTCTCCTTCCCGGTGACGAGGGTTACGACGAGGCGGAGCCGACCGTCATGCGGTCGACGGGTGGCCCCGGAGGCGGGCGGGCATGACGGCCTCACTCTCCCCACCCGTCCCGGGCGAGCTCGTCGAGATCGTGCCGCGGGTCATGCGCATCACGGCCCCAAATCCGTCGATCATGACCGGCCCGGGCACGAACACCTACCTCGTCGGCGAGCGTGAGCTCGTCGCCATCGACCCGGGGCCGGACGACGACGCCCACCTCGACGCCGTCGCGTCGGCGGCCGAGACCTACGGACGCATCACGGCGGTCGTGGTCACGCACCACCACTCCGACCACGCTCCGGGCGCGGCGGGCCTCGCCGCCCGCACGGGCGCGATCGTGCTCGGCTACGAGAGGAGACCGGAGTACTCGCCGGATCGCTTCCTCGCGGAGGGCGACGTCGTGGACCTCGGCGACCTGCCCCTTCGGGCGCTCCACACGCCGGGGCACGCCGCCGACCACCTCTGCTTCCTCATCGACGACCCGACACCGATGCTCTTCTCCGGCGACCACGTCATGGGCGGCTCGACCGTGGTGATCGCCCCGCCTGACGGCGACATGGCCGCCTACCTCGCCTCGCTGCGCCGCCTCCTCGATGAGCGGCCGGCCCTCGAGCTCATCGCACCAGGGCACGGCCCGATCATGCCGGACCCCACCGGGGTGCTGAGCGGCTACATCGACCACCGGCTCGCCCGTGAAGCGGCCGTAGCTGCGGCGCTCGTCCGGCGTGGCACGGCCGACGTCGACGAGATCGTCGCCGACGTCTACACCGACGTCCCCGAGGTGCTGCACCCGATCGCCCGCTACTCGGTGTGGGCACACCTGCTCAAGCTGCGGGACGAAGGGAGGGCGGCAAGCGACGAGCCGGGGAGGGTCGAGAGCACCTGGACGGCGCCGGCCTAACCGAGCGCCTCGGTCACCCGTTCCAGCATCCGGGCCGTGCAGCCTGCCATCTGGACCGGAGGAGCGACGTCGTTGAGGACCCGCTCAGCGATCCGACCGAAGACCTCGGCGAGAACGCCCTCCGCGAGCACGACGGGCTCGCCCGCATCCCCGGCAGCAGCGACGCCGGGATGGAGCGGGATCTCGCCGACGAGCGGCACGCCGATCGCCTCGGCGAGGCGGGCGCCGCCCCCTCTGCCGAACAGCGCGTACTCGGAGCCGTGCTCGCACACGAACGGCGACATGTTCTCGATCACTCCCGCCACCCTCAGGTGGCCCTTCCTCGCCATGTCGGCAGCCCGGCCGGCCACCTTCTGGGCTGCGAGCGGTGGCGTCGTGACAACGATCACCTCGGTCCGGGGCAGCATGCGGGCGAGACCCATCTGGATGTCGCCGGTACCGGGTGGGAGATCCACGAGCAGGTAGTCGAGATCGCCCCAGGCCACGTCTTCGAGGAAGTGCTGGACCGCCCGGTTGAGCACCAGCCCGCGCCACATGATCGCGGTGTCCTCGTCGGCGAGAAAGCCCATGCTCACCACCCGCACGGACCCTCCGCCGGGCAGCTCTCGCTCGAGTGGCACCATCTTCTTGTCGCGGGCTGTGATCTCGCCGTCCATGCCGAGGAGCCGGGGAACGGAATGGCCCCACACGTCCGCGTCGAGGATCCCGACCGCCTGGCCCCTCAGGGCGAGCGCGACCGCGAGGTTCACCGTCACCGACGACTTGCCGACCCCTCCCTTGCCGGATGCGATGGCAATCACCCGGGCGGTCGGCGGGAGGTCCGTCCTGATCTGATCGCGCTCCTGGGCCTTCAGCCGAGCCCGCGACATGAGCGACGCCCGCTCGGGCTGCGACATCACACCCGTCGTGACCTCGACAGCCGTCACTTCGCGCACGCTCCCGGCCACCCGTTCGACGTCAGCCCTCAGCTGGGCGCGCAGCGGGCAGGCCGCCGTCGTGAGCGCGATCGCCACCGTGACGCGCCCGTCCGGCTCGGCCGAGACCGACCGGAGGATCCCGAGGCTCACGATGTCGTCGCCGAGCTCGGGGTCGATCACACCCCGGAGCGCCTCCCGCACCAAGGAGGCAAGCTGCTCGGTCTGTGTTGGCTCGTCCACGATGCTCCCAGGCTACGGGGCGGCGAGGGAATGCACGCCATGGCCCTCCTGTTGGGACCTGCGGGTAGAATTCCCGCAGGGCTTCAGCTGCTGAGGCTCGGTGACGGTCGGAGTCGAGGAGGCACCACTGCCGTGAGCATCGCAACCCAGTCCGTGCAGATCGGTCGGCGACCGAGCCCGGTCACGCTCACCGACGAGGCGACGGCGAAAGTCGCGGCCCTCCTCGCGCAGGAGGGCAACCCGGAGCTGGCGCTCCGCGTCGCGGTGCGGCCTGGCGGCTGCTCCGGTTACAGCTACGAGATGTTCTTCGACTCCGAGCTCGCCGACGACGACATCGTCCGCACGTTCGGCTCCGTGAAGGTGGTCGTCGACCCGGAGAGCGCCCAGCTGTTGAAGGGCTCTACCCTCGACTACCGGGACGGGCTGCAGGAGGCCGGCTTCCACATCTCGAACCCGAACGCCACCCGGACCTGCGGTTGCGGTTCGTCATTCAGCTGATCGACCCGACGTGCCCCCGGTAGGGCCCTACTCACCGGTCGTCCGAGCGGGCGACTGGCTCGTGGTCTCCGGACAGCTCGGTCGCGATGCCGACGGGCAGTTCGTCCCTGGGGGCGTCGCCGGCCAGACCACCCAGGCGGTCCGCAACATCGCCGAGCTGCTCGAGCAGGAGGGAGCCTCCCTCGCCGACGTGGTGAAGACGACGGTGCTCCTCGTGGACATTGCCGACTACGCGGCGGTGAACGAGGCGTACGCGGCCGCCTTCGGCGATCACCGCCCGGCGCGCAGCGCCTTTGCAACGAACGGCCTGCCGCTGGGAGCTCTTGTGGAGATCGAGGCCTGGGCTCACCACCCCGCCTGACTCCTCACCCGGAGGAGGTGCCGGCCCGCCGCGGCGGCACGTCGCGGGTGTGCTAGCAATCGCGACGATGAGGCAGTTGCACCGCTGCCGCCGCCGAAGTGGCCCGATCCACCTCCACGGCCGCCGCCGGCCGAGTGTCGTGCTCGCCACGGTGGGCGGACTCCTCGCCGCCGTGCTGCTCAGTGCGTGCAGCGGGAACGGAAAGGTCGCCGGCAGCTCTACGACAACGACCTCGATCCCGCCCCTACCCCCGGCGGTGATCGCCTACGTGACGCTCGCCGGCGCCGGCAACAACCTCGGCTACGGCGACAGCCTCCTGCCCGTCACCGTCGGCGGAGCGAACGGCGGTTCGCCCGTGGGGACGAAGATCCGCGTCGGCACCTACCCCGATGCGGTCGCGATCAACAAGGCCGGAACCATCGCCTACGTCGCGAACTACACCTCGAACACCGTCACCCCCGTCGACCTGCGCACCGGCAAGGCGGGCAAGGCGATCCCGGCTGGCATCGGCCCCGCCGACATCGCCATCGCTCCTGACGGCAAGACCGCCTACGTGACCGATGACGGTTCGGCCTCGGCGCTCGGCGACACGGTCACGCCGATCGACCTCGCCACCGACACTCCCGAGACCCCGATCAAGGTCGGCGCCGGTCCCCAGGGGATCGCCATCACCCCCGACGGCAGCACTGCCTACGTCGCCGACGCCGGAGCGATCGTGACCGGCCAGTCGGGCCCGGTGGGCCACACCGTCACGCCGATCGACCTCGCCACCGGCAAGGCGGAGGCGCCGATCACGGTCGGCAACGCTCCGACGGGGGTGGCCATCAGCCCCGACGGCAGCACGGTGTTCGTCACGAACCTGAACTCTGGCAGCGTCTCGCCGATCTCGACCGCGTCGGGGATCGCAGGACCCGCAATCGCCGTCCAGGGCGGCCCACTCTCCCTGGCGGTCGCCGGCGGCTTCGTCTGGGTCGTCGACGGCCCCTCGAGCACCTACCCACACGACAACGTGACCCCGATCTCGCTCGCCACCGACCGAGCCGGTCCCCCTATCCCGATCCAGAGCGGAGCACAGGACATCGCCATCACCCCGAACGGCACCACGGCGTGGGTGACCTGCCTGACGGGCCTGCTCGTGCCGATCCACCTCCGCGCGCGCACGGTCGGGGCTCCGATCCACGTCGGGGGCGGCCCGTTCGGGATCGCCATCGCGACCGAGCCGAACGGCGGCTCCGGCCCGTCGAGCCCGCCTTCCGCCTCGTCGCACCGCCACCGCAAGACGACGAAGAAGGGCTGACCGGCGACCTAGCCGGGCACCCAGCGGACCGAGCCGAACCGGTAACCGACCGATCGGACCGTCTCAATGAGGTGGGCGTGCTCCTCTCCCAGCTTGGCCCTCAGGCGTCGGATGTGGACGTCGACCGTCCTCGCGCCCCCGAAGTACTCGTACCCCCACACCCGCGAGAGGAGGATCTCCCGGGTGAAGACCTTGCCGGGGTGTGCGGCGAGAAAGCGGAGCAGCTCGTACTCCATGAACGTGAGGTCGAGCGGCCGACCTGCGAGCGCCGCCTGGTAGGTCTCGAGGTTGAGCGCGAGGGGTCCGTAGACGATGAGGTCGTGCTGCTTTCCGCGCCCGGTCCGGTGGAACAGATGGGCGAGACGGGCTTCCACTTCGGCCACGGACGCCCCGACCACGACGAAGTCGTCGAAGAGGTCCTCGCGCAGCTCCAGGTCGGCGATCTGGCTCCGATCAATGACGAGCAGCAGTGGGGCAAGAGGGGACTCGCGCTTGCGCAGCGAGCGGCAAAAGGAGTAGCCGCCCTCACCCTCGCTGCCGGCTACGACGACCGCGCCCGCCCAGCCGTCCTCAGGCTCGAGCCGGCCTGCCTGGGTGGAGTCGGCGACCGCCCGCCAGGGATAGGCGGCTGCGTCGAGCACGCCCGTCAGCCACTCGGGCGGAGGGTCAGGGTAGATGAGGAGCGGATCCAACGGTCAGGTCCTCGCGACCCGGTTCCCGAGCACTCGCGCCGGCACTCACAGCGCCGGGAGGTAGCGGCTGAGCTCGAAGGGAGTGACCTCCCGCTGGTAGGCGGCCCACTCCGCCTGCTTGTTGCGTAAGAACCACTCGAACACGTGCTCGCCCAGGGTCTCGGCGACGAGCTCGGACTGCTCCATGACCGCCAGGGCGTCGCTGAGGGAGGCCGGGAGGGGACGGATCCCCTCGGAGGCGAGCTCCTCGGGCGTGAGCGAGAACAAGTTCGAGGAGGCCTCCGGCGGGAGCTCGGCCTTCGACTCGATGCCGTCGAGACCGGCCGCGAGCACAAGGGCAAAGGCCAGGTACGGGTTGCAGGCAGGGTCGGGCGCCCGGTACTCGATCCGGGCTGACTCGGCCCGCCCCCGCTTCGCGATCGGCACCCTGACGAGGGCCGAGCGGTTGTTGTACGCCCACGAGACGTGGACCGGCGCCTCGTAGCCGACGACGAGCCGCTTGTAGGAGTTCACCCACTGGTTCGTGACCGCCGTGATCTCCGGCGCGTGCTCGAGGAGCCCGGCGATGAAGTGCCGCGCGAGCTGTGAGAGCCCATGCTCGTCGCCGGGGTCGCTGAAAGCATTGCGGTCCCCCTCGAACAGTGAGAAGTGGGTGTGCATGCCCGAGCCCTGGACGCCGGAGAGGGGCTTTGGCATGAACGAGGCGTAGACGCCCTCCTCCTGAGCGATCTCCTTCACGACGAGGCGAACCGTCATGACGGTGTCGGCCATCGTGAGCGCATCGGTGTAGCGGAGGTCGATCTCGTGCTGGCTCGGGGCGTCCTCGTGCTGGGCGTACTCGACGGGAATGCCCATGTCCTCGAGCGTGAGCACCGTCCGCTTGCGCAGGTCAGAGGCAAGGTCGGCGACCGTGAGCTCGAAGTAGGACCCGCCGTCGAGCGGCTTCGGAGAAGTCGACGGGTTGGCCGAGGCGAAGTAGAAGTACTCGATCTCCGGCGCGGCATAGAACGAGTAGCCGAGCGAGCGGGCGCGCTCGAGGGCGCGGCGCAGCACCTGGCGGGGGCAGCCCTCGAAGGGCGTGCCGTCGAGGTTCAAGATGTCGCAGAAGACGCGCGCCACCGAGCTCGCCTCGTGGGCTCCTCGGCCCGTGCGCAGCGGGAGGATCTGGAAGGTCTTCGGGTCGGGCTTCGCGAGCACGTCCGACTCCTGCACCCGGCTGAAGCCGTCGATGGCCGAGCCGTCGAAGGTCATCCCCTCCTCGAGGGCATTTTCGAGCTCGGCTGGCGTGATGGCGAACGACTTCGGCGTGCCGAGGACGTCGGTGAACCAGAGCTGCACGAAGCGCACCCCCCGCTCCTCCACCGTCCTCAACACGTAGTCGCGCTGGCTCTGCATTCCCCAATGTTCGCAGGTCGCAGCCGGCCAGCCGTCCTCGAGGCGCACCCCCAGCCAGCTGTTCACGCGCCGTTCACGCACGGGCAACGCTCGGGCAACGAGGATCTGACAATCTCGGTGCGGCCTGCGCACGCGCGGGCCCAACAATGACGCGCACAAGGAGGAGACGTGGAGGACCGGACCGCGGCCGAGGTCGTCGAGCTCGTGAGAGACGAGGGGGTCGAGATCGTCGACTTCCGCTTTTGTGACCTGCCCGGGCTCATGCAGCACTTCTCGGTGCCGGCCCACGAACTGAGCGAGGAGGGCTTCGTCGACGGGTTCGGCTTCGACGGCTCCTCGATCCGGGGCTTCCAGGAGATCCAGGAGTCGGACATGCTCCTGCTCCCGGACCCGACGACGGCAGTGCTCGATCCGTTCCGCCAGCACAAGACGCTCAACATCAACTGCTTCGTGCACGACCCGGTCACCGGCGAGAGCTACTCGAGAGACCCCCGCTACATCGCCCTCAAGGCCGAGCGGTACCTCGCCACCACCGGCATCGCCGACACGGCCTACTTCGGGCCGGAAGCCGAGTTCTTCATCTTCGACGACGTCCGCTACTCCCAGGACCAGCGTTCGGCCTTCTACCAGGTCGACTCGATCGAGGGTGCCTGGAACACGGCGAGGGACGAGCGGCCGAACCTCGGCTACAAGCCCCGGTACAAGGAGGGGTACTTTCCCGTCCCTCCGGCCGACCACTTCCAGGACCTGCGCTCGGAGATGGTGCTCACGATGGAGCGGCTCGGCATTGAGATCGAGGTCCAGCACCACGAGGTGGGCACCGGCGGTCAGGCGGAGATCGACATGCGCTTCGACACCCTCCTGCGTATGGCCGACAAGCTGATGCTCTACAAGTACGTCGTGAAGAACGTGGCCCGGAGCGCTGGCTACACGGCCACGTTCATGCCGAAGCCGCTGTTCCAGGACAACGGCTCCGGCATGCACTGCCATCAGTCGCTCTGGCGGGCCGGAGAGCCGCTCTTCTACGCCGAGACGGGATATGCCGGCCTGTCGGACGTCGGTCGCTGGTACATCGGCGGCCTCCTCCACCACGCGAAAGCCGTCCTTGCCTTCGCGGCCCCCACGACGAACTCCTACAAGCGGCTCGTCCCCGGCTACGAGGCACCGGTCAACCTCGTCTACTCCCAGCGGAACCGCTCGGCTGCCTGCCGGATCCCGATCTACTCGAAGAGCCCGAAGGCAAAGCGGGTCGAGTTCCGCTGCCCCGACCCGTCGGCCAACCCGTACATCGCCTTCGCCGCCATGCTGATGGCCGGCCTTGATGGGGTCCAGAACCGGATCGAGCCTCCGGCGCCCGTCGACAAGGACCTCTACGACCTGCCGCCCGAGGAGCTAGCCCAGGTTCCGCAGGTGCCGGCCTCGCTCGACGAGGCGCTCGCTGCTCTCGAGGCCGACCAGGATTTCTTGAAGGCGGGCGGCGTCTTCACCGACGACCTCATCGAGACCTGGATCTCCTACAAGCGACTGAACGAGATCGACGCCGTCCGGCTCCGCCCCCACCCGTGGGAGTTCATGCTCTACTACGACATCTGAGCAAGCGGGCCCGGCAGGGCCCTGACCAGGAACCTCGTCGAGTGGGAGTGCCGGACCTGCCGCAGCGGCCAGGGCCGAGGGGACTGGGAGCAGGTAGTGCTCTTCTGGTTCGTGGCCGAGCGCTTCGGGCTCTCGACCCGCTGCAACGACGACGAGCGCGACGAGCTCGTGGTCGATGTGCCGCTGGAGAGCCTCGAGGGGTGGCGCGGCTTATCGACCGCCTTGGGGAGGCGCCGGAGTCCTGGCCGTGGTGGGAGGTCGACGACGACCACGAGCGCCAGCTGGCGCTCGCCGCCGAGGTGCTCGACCTGCCCGTGGCCGAGCTGGCGGCGAACGACCGGCTCCGGGAGCGCCTCCGCATCGAGGGGTAGTCGCCGCTGCGGGGCCGGTCGGTGCACCGACGTCTCTGGCCTGCGTGCAACACCCCGGCGCTACCCTTTGGAGCGGCTCGAACCGGGAGGCCCGGGTATGGGTGGGAGCGGGGCGAGACGAATCGGACTCGTCGGCTGTGTGAAGGAGAAGAGCGCCACCCCGCGGCCAGCCGCCGACCTCTACACGTCAACGCTCTTCCGGGGCCGCGTCCGCTACGTCCGACGTTCATGCGATCGCTGGTTCATCCTCTCGGCGCTGCACGGCCTCGTAGACCCAGACGCCGTTTTGGAGCCCTACGATGTGACCCTCAACGACGCCTCCCGCCAGGAGCGGCGGGAGTGGAACCGCAGGGTGCTGGCGCAGCTCCGGGACCGGCTCGGTGACCTCGGGGAATACGAGTTCGAGATCCACGCGGGAGCGTCGTACCGCGACTTCGGTCTCACCGACGGTCTGACGTCGGCCGGAGCCAGCGTCTCCGTCCCTGCTGCCGGGCTCGGTTTCGGCCACCAGCTCGCGTTCTACGCCGACAGTCACCCGTGACCCTGACCCCACCGCTTCAGAGCGCCACCATCCGCGACGAGGAGCCGACCGGTCCGTTCGACTTCCGCTGGCCGGATGGGCCCGAGCACTTCGAGACAGGCTGGAGGTTCCAGCTCACGGTCAGCGGTGAGTTACACGAGATCAAGTACGGTCTCGGCGGGCGTGAGGTCTACGGGCGGCAGCGGGTCCACTCCATCACCTGGTTGGACGGGGAAGTTCAGGTGGAAGGGGTCGAGGCGGACGACTACCCCGTGACGGGCTCGCTCGTCAGCCTCCTCCGCCACCCGGACAAGAAGCTGATCCGTCTCAACGAAGACGTACCGGCGGCATACGAGGGATTCGACGTGGTCGACCATCGGCGTGAGGTCGACGCCAAGTGGAGCCCGAACTGCCTCGCCGTCAAGATCCGAGAAGACGATCTGATCAGATGGGGAGTGCACGCCTGGCTTCGGAGCCGACGTCGCGGAGCTTCCGTGGCAGGCACACCGAGGCCGTTTACGCTGACCCCGCCGATCCTGCCGCCCGCCCCGACCCTCGAGAAACAGGCTGTCGCTGCCGCCTTGATCGCGCACGGCACTGCTCTCGCCCAGTCGCTCGGGGGCGGCGCGGCGCGCTTCACTGCCGACGACGAAGCCAACGCGATGATCCATGCCGATCCTTTCGCCTTCCTCGTAGCGGTCATCGCCGACCAGGGGATCAAGGCCGAACGGGCATGGGCGATCCCACACCAGTTGAAGCTTCGGCTCGGAGGCTTCAGTCCGGAGTTGATCTTGTCCGATCCCGGCGCTCTCCGGGCGGCCTTCGCGGCCCCGCCGCAGCTGCACCGATTCGTCAACCAGGTGGCCGAGTGGATCATCGCAGCTGCCGGCATCGTCTCCGAGTCCTACGACGGCGACGCCGCCGCGATTTGGGCGGGCGAGCCCACAGCGGCCGAGCTGCGCGGTCGCTTCGACGACTTCCCGGGCATCGGCCAGAAGAAGGCCGCCATGGCGGTAGAGATCCTGCAGCGGGATCTTGGTGTCGCCGTCAGTGACCTGTCGGGCAGCGATGTGGCCTACGACATTCACCTCCGCCGGGTGTTCTTGAGGACAGGGATCGCCGACCGGGACGACGTTGGCCACATGGTCGCCGCCGCTCGAGCCCTTCACCCTGAGCGACCCGGTGAACTCGACAACCCTGCCTGGGACATCGGTCGTCGCTGGTGCACGGCGGGCACGCCCGATTGCCTGTCCTGCCCCCTGCTTCGCGTCTGCCCTCGACTCATCGAGCGCGGAGACGGCGTTCGCGGCATCTGATCCTCCTGGTGGCCAAGCTCATCCGGACCGGCCGTGGCCGATGCATGACCGAGGCGGGTCCAACGACTCTGACCGACACGCCAGAGCGAACGAGCGCTGCCACGGCGCGCGCAAGGATGGGTG
>DATGKK010000111.1:0-27542 GCA_035294725.1 Acidimicrobiales bacterium
GCGAGCTCCTCCGCTCAGCCGGTCGTCACGCCCGCTGTAGTCGAGATAGCCATCGCTCATCGCCGTCTCCCTTTCGCCAGAGTCTTAGTGGCGTGATCTTGATCTCCGCAAGGCAGATGTCATCGTTCCCGACTTTCCACGCCTCGTTCCATCCTCCCCCCGGGCGTCAGGAAACGCATACCTGGCAATGGCTGCCGCGATCATCGATCGGCTGTCCATAGCCGAAGTCTCCGATTGCAAAGCAGCAATCTCTGAACAAGCGAGCTAAGGCCACCAAATAATGCAGAGCCAGATCACCACCGACGCGACCAAGTTCAGGGCGGCCGGTGCCAACAGGTAAGTGGCAAGCTTTCTGAGTGAGTCCCAGGTCGTGCTGTGCGTCGCAAGCACCTTCGTTGCCGCGAGCATACATACACTTAGAGTTGAAATGAGCCCAAGCAGTGCGAGGCCCGCCAGCCACCACAAGTGCCACCCCTGGGCTCCGACAACCACGGCGCCTTTTTCTTCAAGAAGTAGGCCGTATACAATCGCTAATGCTTCTGCGAGAACGACCGTCGGCGTCAAGGTTCTGACAAAGAATCGCAAGAGTTGCCTAGCCGAGGAAACCATATGGTGCTCCGGATCCGACCATAAGTGCCACATCTTTTGGCTTGCCTCCTAGATCTTTGGCTAGATGCTGAGCTTGTTGGTACCACCATAAGGATGCCTTAGCCACGGCGAGTTACGTCGAGTTCCCAGCAGCTCATCTCTCTGTAGGCAGGCAAAGTTATCTAACTCTCGATTCGTACCGGGTGGCAAGAGGACCGGCACAACGAAGTAGAGCTGCCGGTAATCGGCCGGAAACGTCTCGTTTCGGATTGTTGCAACCATCGGAATCGGTGGTTGTGTCGTAAAGCCGACCACAGGGGCCCGGCGCCCTCGTAGTCTTCTGGTCCGAGGCGTTACCGTAGGCGTCATAGTAGTAGACGGTCGTCACGGCGCTCGTCTGGTAGGGGACCGAGCCGCTCGAAGGGTTGGATGGTGCGTAGGTCAGGACCAGCATGCCTGCCCGCTCGTGTTGTAGGCGAAGGTGAGGGTGTTGCCCGCCCAGTCTGTGAGCGACGTCGGCTCATCCTCGCTGTTGTAGGCGTACGCGACGACGCCGGTCCCTGAGCCAGGCGACGAGCAGGTGTCGCCGGCGACCTTCGGGTAGCTCAAACAGGCGAGGTTGCCGGAGGCGTCGTATGAGTAGGTGCCGGTCGTCGTCGCGCTCGAAGTGGTGTCGACTGGGAGCTGAAGTGCCCGGACAAGTCGTAGCCGTAGGTCGTGATCACCTCCGAACCGCTTCACGTCGACCCGGAGCTGCTCGAGGTCGTCGAGATGCCGGCCCGGATGGTGCTGGTCAGGCGGCTTCAGACACCCACGAAAGCGTCACAGGACCCCATCAAAGGCCCGCTCCAGCCTCCCGAGCTCGCAGAGCTGGCCGAACTGATGGACGACATCGAGGCATTCGTGACCACCCTCGATCACCTGCCCGAGCACCTCCGCCCCCGCACCGGGTGGTGGCCGAGGGTCCGGGATCAACCGGAACGAGTGTCCGAGATCACTGGATTGCTCATCATGTCCATGCCGCTCATCGCCGCCTTCCGGGCGCTTGACGACTCGCTGGCCCACGCGAGCCGTTCCAAGCTCGCACCGTTCGTGAAGCTGGCCCGGACGATCCGCCACTACCGAGCCTCCATCGAGGCGACGCTCGAGTAGTAGTTGACGAACGGCATCTCCGAGTCCAACATCGCCGCCATCGGCCGGATCCGATCCGCCGCCCGCGGCTTCCACGACCCCGAAAACTTCATCACGATGATCATGCTGCACAGAGCCGGCATCGCTCCGTCACTACCGTGGGCCGGTTGACCCACGAATCCGGCAGAAGAACCCTAAATAAGTACCATCAGAGGTAGATCTGGCTGCACACCACCGTCCACAATCCGACCGTGACGAACAAAATGCTCACACCGACAAGCACCCACGAGGGAAACGTTCATGTTCGTCACCGCTTGGAGACGCTGAACGACACGACGACGCAGTGACAGAAGAACTATTCCTAGGAAGACAGACGTGCCCCCGACGGATTCGAGGGCGAATATCTCGGGGGTCGTGATCTGATCGCCGGCGCCTACGGCAATCGCCGCCAGAATGAGTACTGGAGCCACTGCCGCAACGGCACTCTGACCAGCAGACGTTGCCGTCGCCGTCGTAGGCCGTCGTCGTGGTGTTCCCGCTCGGGTCGGTCGTCGAGATCTCGTTGCCGTCGGCGTCGTAGGCCGTCGTCGTGACCTCACCGGAGGTCGGCGGCGAGGAGCACGAGCCGCTCTCGCTAGTTGTCGAGACAGCCGTCCAGCAGACCTGCCCGTCGGCGTTGTAGCCGGTCGAGGTCACCTCGCCGCTCGGGGCGGTTTGGCTCACCACGTTGCCGTCGCCGTCGTAGGTGGTCGTGGTCGTGCCGACGGTCTCGTTCGAACAGCTCGTGCCGCCCGTCACCGATGTCGTGCTCGGCGACATGGCATATCCCATCGGGTCGGTCTTCTCGAGCACCTCGTCGAAGCGGTTGTAGAGGTACGAGGTGGTGTTCCCATCGGGTCGGTCTCCTCGAGGACGTTGCCGTTCGAGTCGTAGGTGTCGAGCGTCTCGTTGCCGTCCCCGTCGATGCTGATGGCCGGCAGCCAGGTGAAGGGGTCGGCGACCGAGTAGGTCGTCGCCGAGCGCTCGGGGGTGGAGCTGCCGGCCCGCTCGTAGCCCTTCGTCTCGTTGACGAGGAGCCCGTCGGCATAGGCGTCGATTGTGGTGTTGCCGTTCGGGGCACCGGCGGCCTCGTTCGGGTCGGTGACGATGACCGCCCCGCTCCCTGAGTCCGGCTCCCAGGCGGTCCAGGTGAAGCTCCAGGTGGGCGAGCAGGTCCCGCTCCCGCCCGAGCACGACCACGGCTCTTGTGGGTCGGTGACCGAGCTCACGCGGTTCGAGCTCAGGTAGGCGATCTGAGTGGCATCGGCGGGCAGCTTGGCGCCCGAGTTGATCGGCGACCACCAGCTCGTCATGAGCGAGCCGCCCGTCGCGTAGGCGAAGGCCCACGTGACCGCGTCGATCGAAGAGGTGCACGCGCTCGCTGACGCCACCTAGGAGCGCTACCGCCTGCTCGTCCTTCTCGCAGCGTACGGCGGGCTCAGGCTCGGCGAGCTGCTCGCCCTCAGGCGCGACCGTCTCGACCTCAACCGTGGCCCCGTGAGCGTCATCGAGTCCCAGCACGAGCGCGCCGATCGGAGCATCATCGTCGGTCCGCCGAAGACGGACGCCGGTCGGCGCGTGGTTGCGCTGCCTCCACACCTTCTACCGGTCGTCGCCGGCCACCTCGAGCGCTTCGTCGCTCCCCAAGCCGATGCCTTGGTGTTCACCGGCGAGAAGGGCGGTTGGCTGCGCCGCCCTGTCTGGAACGCCAAGTGGCGCAAGATCAGGGCTCAGGTCGGCTTGCCCGACCTTCGCTTTCACGACCTGCGACACACAGGCAACACGCTCGCCGCTCGCACTGGCGCCTCAACCCGCGAGCTCATGAACCGCCTCGGTCACGCTTCACCGCAGGCGGCGCTCCGCTACCAGCACGCGACACTCGATCGGGACGTGGAGATCGCCGTGTCGTTGTCGGAGCTCGCAGAGCGTCAGGGTCTGGCTCAGTTGCGGACCCAGGCGAACGACAGCGGATGTGCCATGGGCGCTAGACAAGACCAACGGCGACAGCTCCGAAACCGCTGCCATCCAGGGCCTTTGCGAGAGCGGGCGACGAGAATCGAACTCGCGTCCTCAGCTTGGGAAGCTGATGTTCTGCCTCTGA
The DNA here is from genome assembly GCA_035294725.1 of Acidimicrobiales bacterium. GTDB lineage: Bacteria > Actinomycetota > Acidimicrobiia > Acidimicrobiales > Bog-793 > DATGKK01. The sequence continues at coordinate 3,860 of DATGKK010000111.1, forward strand.
ACTACGCCCGCGACACTGGCAAGGCTAGCCGACGCCCCGGACCACCGTTCTGGTCCGGGGCGTCGGCCATGCCACTGCTGACCGAGGCTCGATGCTTCAGGCGACCGTCGCGCCGTCCGTGCCGGGCGTCGGGCGGCTCGGGTCGGGCACCGTGTTCAGCGTGCCCATCGCCATCTCTCGCTTGAGCTCGGCGAGCTCATCGGTCTCGAAGCCGCTCACGACCGACCAACCGAAGGCGATGAGACCGATCCCCGCCGCGATGAGGTCTGCCCACGGGAAGTGAACCGTCGGGTTGGCGGCGTTCACGCCGTAGTCACCGTAGTAGGAGAGGAGGAACAGCGCGAGCACGAGGAAGATGAACCACCACGAGCGCTCGATGTGGATCCGACCCTCCGCGGTTGAGAGCAGCCAGGTCGCCATCGTCACCAGCACGATGGCTGCCGCGAACGCGACGTAGTACGTCCCGAACGTCCACGAACCGGGAACCGGGAGCACCTTCGCGGCTCGAAGCACGAATCCTCCTCTGGCTCCGATGTACACCCAGGCCAGGAGGAAGGTGAGGCCGAGCGTCAAGCCCTGACCTGGTGACATCCAGCCGCGCGCCGGCGCGTAGTACCAGAGGTAGATCGGCACTGCCAGGAACACCGCCGTGAAGACCGACACGAGCGTCGAGAACCCGCTCCAATAGACCACCTCGACGGCTGCGATGAAACCGAGGGCAGTGAGCACCCACATCGCCGGCAGCTGGACGGGACGGCGCCACTCGGGTGCCAGCCGTCGGAGCACTGCGACCCCGGACCCACCCATCAGATAGGTGAGCACCGTCGCTGAGGTGATGAATCCGACCAGTCCGTACCAGCTGGGCTCACGGATGAAAAAGAGCCCGCCGACGACGAAGGAGGCGATCAGCGACGGCCAGGGAATGCCGAACCTGTTGATCTTCTGCAGACCCGGAGGGAACAGGCGCTGCACGGACAGACCGTAGAGCGTCCGCACCGAGGTGCCCATGTACACGTACCCGGTCCCCGCTGGCGAGATCACGGCGTCCCAGATCAGCAGGGCGGCGAAACCTGCCAGCACGCCAATCCCCGCCGCGTGGAGCTCCTGGTAGAAGGGGCCGGTAGCCCAACGGCTCGTGTTGATGACTCCCCAATCGCCAACCTTGACTCCCATGCTCCCCCACCTGATCGCCCCAGTGAAGGCGACCTGCAGCAGCGAGTAAAGGACAATCGCGATCAGCACCGAGGTGATGAGGGCTCGGGGCACGTCCTTTTGGGGATTCCGTGCCTCGCCTGCGTACTCCAGCGCCTGCCGGAACCCGAGGTAAGAGAAGACGATCCCTGTCGTGGCCACCGCCTCGAAGATCGGAGCCTTTCCGAGAGGGGTGAAGCCACCGACCGCGGACCCGAAGTTGGAGCCCCGGAAGGCGAAGAAGACGAAGATGAACGTGAGCGTGGGGATGACCAGCTTCCACAGCACGACGAGCCGGTTCACCTCGGAAAGCAGGCGGATCCCGACGAAGTTGAGGAAGAAGAAGAAGATCATGAACCCGAACGCCAGCATGACGCCCTTCGGCCAGGCGAGGATCGTGCTGCCAGGCGGGATAAGGCCGATGTCCGGGAACTTGGACGACAGGTAGGTGACCGATGCTTCCGCCTCAATGGCCGGCACGGAAACGGCCGAGAGGAGATAGGCCCAGCCGAGCAGCATCCCCGTGTAACTGCCGTGCGTGAGCTGCGGGTACCGAGACAGCGCACCGGTACGGGGCAGCATCGCAGACATCTCCATGTAGGTGAAGGCAATGAACAGCACGCAGATGCCGCCGATGATCCACGAGACAACCGAGGCCGGGCCGGCCACGTTGTCGGCGCTCAGCACGGCGAAGAGCCAGCCCGAGCCGATGATGCCACCGAGCGACAGGGCCGTGAGCTGCGTGTAGCCCATCGGCTTCTTGAGCTTCTCGTCGGATGCCTCAAAACCGACCAAGTCGCTACTCACTGGTGGTGCCGCAGCAACGGGTGCCCGCTCACGTGCGACTGCCATCTCACACCTCCTCGAGGCCCCCTGGGGTTTGTTGCGATTGTTCCAGAGGGTCGACCGCGTAGCAAGCATGTCCGGTCGGCCGGTTCAGGTGATCACAGGCACTGGACGGCGCCGTCATCCACGCAGCAGCGGCCCGGCAGGGCCCGACCTCAGCCGAACGCGTTCGGAGGCGGTGCCCCTGTCGGGCCGGAGGGGACCGGCTCGAGGCTCTCTTGTCCCTCGAATTGGGTCCGGTAGAGCTCTGCATAGACCCCCCCTTGTGCGAGTAGCTCCTCGTGCGAGCCCTCCTCCACCACCCGGCCCGCCTCGACGACGAGGATCCTGTCGGCGTCCCGCACGGTGGACAGCCGGTGCGCGATGACGATCGACGTCCGGCCCGCGAGCGCGGTGGCGAGCGCCTGCTGGACCGCAGCCTCTGACTCCGAGTCGAGATGCGCCGTCGCCTCGTCGAGGACGACCACCTGCGGCGCCTTCAGCAGGAGGCGCGCGATCGCGATCCGCTGCTTCTCACCGCCGGAGAGGCGGTAGCCGCGGTCGCCCACCACCGTGTCGAGCCCGTCGGGCAGCGACTCCACGAGCGGGCGGATCTGGGCGGCGCCGAGGACGGCCCAGAGCTCGTCCTCCGTGGCCCCGGGCTTGGCGTAGAGCAGGTTCTCCCGGATCGTCTCGTGGAACAGGTGAGCGTCCTGGGTGACGACGCCGACGGTCCGGCGGAGCGACGCGAGCGTCGCGTCGCGCACGTCGACCCCATTGATGCGCACGGCGCCGCTGCGAACGTCGTAGAGCCGCGGCACAAGGTGCGAGATGGTCGTCTTGCCGGCCCCGGACGGCCCGACGAGGGCCACCATCTCCCCGGGAGCGGCGCGGAAGGACACGTCGAAGAGGACCTGCTGGGTGGGTGCCTGGTCGAGGACGGCCACGCTCTCGAGGGAGGCGAGGGAGACCTCCTCCGCCGTCGGGTAGGAGAAGCTCACCCGGTCGAACACGACCTCCGCCGGCCCGGGCGGGATGTCAACGGCTCCCGGCCGCTCGTCGATCATCGGTACGAGGTCGAGCACCTCGAAGACCCGGTCGAACGAGACGAGCGCCGTCATGACGTCCACCTGAACGTTCGAGAGGGCAGTGAGCGGCCCATAGAGCCGGTTGAGGTAGGCGGTGAGTGCCACGAGGGTGCCGACGAGCAGCACCCCGCGGGCCGCCTCCGCGCCGCCCCAGCCGTAGACGATCGCCGTGGCGAGCGACGCAGTGAGCAAGAGCGCCGCCATGAAGACCGCCCCGTACATCGACGTCGTGACGCCGATGTCGCGAACCCGGCCCGCGCGGCGGTCGAAGACCCGCGTCTCGGTTGCCGCGTCGCCGAACAGCTTCACCAGCAACGCTCCTGACACGTTGAACCGCTCGTTCATCGTGTTGTTCATCTCGGCGTTGAGCGAATAGCTCTCCCGAGTGAGATCCGCGAGCCGGCGGCCGACAAAGCGCGCCGGCACGAGGAAGATCGGGAGCAGCCCGAGCGAGACGAGCGTGATCTGCCACGAGAGCAGGAACATCGCCCCGAGGGTCACCGCCACGCTCACGGCGTTCCCGATGACGGACTGGAAGGTGTCGGTGAAGGCCTGCTGGGCACCGAGGACGTCGTTGTTCAGGCGGGAGACGAGGGCGCCGGTCTGGGTCCGGGTGAAAAAGGAGAGCGGCATACGGGACACGTGAGCGAAGACTTGGCTGCGCATGTCAAAGATCAGGCCCTCACCCACCCTCGCCGAGATCCAGCGCTGGACGAGCGAGAGCCCCGCACTCGCGATCGCGAGGATCCCAACCACGACCGCGAGCACGACCACGAGGCCCACGCGGCGGTGGCCGATCCCATCGTCGATGATGGCCCGAAGTATGAGCGGGTTGGCGGCCGTGACGACCGCGCTCACCACGATGAGCACGAGGAACAGCGCGAGCTGCCACCGGTAGGGTCGGGCGAACGCCGCGACCCGCTTCACGATCCCCTTCGGGAGCTGCTGGCGAAGGACGCTGCTGTCGCGGCGGAACGAGCGCATCACGCCCCACCCCGAGGCGCTCGCCCCTCCCATCATCCTCATGCCCATGTTCTCGCCTCGTCGCCCCGCATCCTCGCTTGCCGCCGTGCAACGCTAGGGGGACCGCGGCAGCTTCCTGCCTCGCCCACTCAGGGGGCGCATCCTGGGCCGTGCGGCGAGCGGTCGGCCCTCTCCGCCTTCGTGCCGGAATATCGACGCTCGGGAGGTGTTTGCTTGGTCAACGAGATATGACGTCCCGCTCGAGTGCACCGGTCTCTCCGGCGGGAACCGATCGGAGGACCTGTGGCCGAGCCCGAGACCCGCGAACAGCTCTCTCTTCCCCTTCTCACCCTCACGTCGGGCGTCGTGCTGCCCGGCATGGTGTTCACGCTCGCCCTCGAGACCGACGAGGCCCGCGCCTCGGTCGAGGCCGCTCGATCCGCTGCAGGGCGCCTGCTCGTCGTGCCGAACATCGAGGGCCGGTACGCAAAGGTCGGCGTCATCGCGGAGATCATCGAGGAAGGTGAGCTGCCGGGCGGCCCGACGGCGGCCATCATCCGTGGGGACCGGCGGGGGGAGATCGGTACCGGCGTCCCCGGCGTCGGGCGGGCGACCTGGGTGCAGGTGGAGCCAGTCGTGGAGGGCGAGCCCTCTGCCACCGCCGTGGAGCTCGCCCGGGAGTATCGCGCCGTGCTCGAGAACATCCTGCTCACCCGGGGTGCTCGCCGCATGGCCGAGCGGCTGCGGAGCGTGCACGAACCCACGGAGATCGCGGACCTCGCCGGTTACTCCCCGGACCTGAGCCTCGAGGAGAAGGTCCAGGTGCTCGAGACGATCGACCTCGAGGCGCGGCTGCGGTTCGTGCTCGCCCGGGCTCGGGAGACGCTGGCCGACCTGGCCCTGCGAGACCAGATCAAGTCGAGCGTCGAGGAGGGGATGGAGAAGACCCAAAGAGAGTTCCTCCTCCGCCGCCAGCTCGAAGCCATCCGGAAGGAGCTCGGCGAGCTCACCGGGTCGGCCGCCGACAAGGGCGAGCCGGGTGACTTCCGCGCCCGTCTCGAGGCGATCGAGCCGCACCTGAACGAGACGACGCTCGAGGCGATCGGGAAGGAGATCGACAAGCTCGAGCGGACCGGGGAGCAGAGTCCCGAGCGCGGCTGGATCCAGACGTGGCTCGACACGGTGCTCGAGCTTCCGTGGGGGACCGAGTCAGAGGATCGGCTCGACATCGACGTGGCCGCGTCGATCCTCGACGCGGACCACGAAGGGTTACGCGACGTAAAGGACCGCATCCTCGAGCATCTCGCCGTGCGCAAGCTGCAGGCCGAGCGCGGCCTCGCGCCGGTCGGCGGGACCCGCGGCACGGGGGCGATCCTCGTGCTCGTCGGGCCGCCCGGAGTCGGCAAGACCTCGCTCGGCGAGTCCGTCGCCCGGGCGCTCGGCCGGCGCTTCGTTCGGGTCGCCCTCGGCGGGGTGCGAGACGAGGCAGAGATCCGGGGCCACCGCCGCACCTACGTCGGATCGCAGCCGGGCCGGCTCGTGAGAGCGATGAAGGAGGCGGGGACCATGAACCCGGTCATCTTGCTCGACGAAGTCGACAAGCTCGGATCGGACTTCCGCGGCGACCCCTCCTCAGCCCTCCTCGAAGTCCTCGACCCAGCGCAGAACCACACGTTCCGGGACCACTACCTCGAGGTCGAGCTCGACCTGTCCAAGGTGCTGTTCATCGCGACGGCGAACGTCGCCGAGGCGATCCCTGGAGCGCTCTACGACCGGATGGAGGTCATCCGACTCGACGGCTACACCGACGACGAGAAGCTCTCGATCGCCCGCAACCACCTCCTCCCCCGCCAGCTCCGCTTGGCGGCGCTCGAGACCACCGAGGTCGAGGTGACCGACGAGGCGCTCCGCAAGGTGATCGCCGACTACACCCGGGAAGCCGGCGTGCGCTCGCTCGAGCGCGAGCTCGGGAGGCTCGTGAGGAAGGTCGCCACGCGCCTCGCGAAGGGCGAGCTCACGGCCCCGGTGCTCGTCGAGGAGGGGGCTGTGCGGGAGTGGTTGGGACGGGCCCGCTACTTCTTCGAGGCGGGGGACCGAACGGCCGTGCCAGGCGTGGCGACCGGGCTCGCCGTGACCGGCATGGGCGGGGACGTCCTCTACGTGGAGGCCGCCTCCGTCGACGGCGCCGGAGAGGGGCTGTCCCTCACCGGCCAGCTCGGCGATGTCATGAAGGAGTCCGCCGAGATCGCCCTCTCCTACGTGCGCTCGCACGCCCTCGAGCTCGGGATCGCGCCCGAAGCGCTGTCGGGTCGGCGCTTCCACCTCCACGTCCCCGCCGGCGCGGTGCCGAAGGACGGACCCTCTGCCGGCGTCACGATGGCGACCGCGCTCGTCTCGCTCCTCACCGGCCGCCCGGTGAGGTCGACCGTCGGGATGACCGGCGAGGTCACGCTGCAGGGCCTCGTGCTCCCGATCGGCGGAGTGAAGCAGAAGGTCCTCGCCGCATGGCGGGCGGGGCTTCGCGAGGTCGTGCTGCCCGTGCGCAATGGGCCGGACCTCGAGGACGTGCCGGAAGCGGTGCGAGAGGAGATGACCTTTCACCTCGCCGCGAAGCTCGGCGACGTGCTCGCCGTCGCGCTCGCCGGCTCCGAACGACCCTCCGCCGACGAGAGCGCGCCCACGGCGGCTGTGGCCTGAGCGTCGGCTCCGCGCTGGTGGGGGCTCCTCCCCCGGCCGAGCCGGCTGATCAGTACCGGTAACCCTCGCTCTTGTACGGCCCCTCCACGGGCACGCCGATGTAGCTCGCCTGCTCGGGTGTGAGCGTGGTGAGCCGGACGCCGAGGGCGTCGAGGTGGAGGCGGGCGACCTTCTCGTCGAGGTGCTTCGGCAGCACGTAGACCCGGTTGTCGTACTCCGACGGCTTCGTGAACAGCTCGATCTGGGCGATCGTCTGGTTCGTGAAGGAGTTCGACATGACGAAGCTCGGATGGCCCGTCGCGCATCCGAGGTTGAGGAGGCGGCCCTCGGCGAGCACGATCACGGCGTGGCCGTCGGGGAAGACCCACTTGTCCACCTGCGGCTTGATGTTGACCCGCTCGACGCCGGGGAGCCGGGCAAGGCCGGCCATGTCGATCTCGTTGTCGAAGTGGCCGATGTTGCCGACGATGGCCTGGTGCTTCATCCGGCTCATGTGCTCGGCGGTGATCACCGACCTGTTGCCGGTCGCCGTGACGAAGATGTCGGCGGTCTCGACGACGTCCTCCAGCCGGGCGACCTGGTAGCCCTCCATCGCGGCCTGCAGGGCGCAGATGGGATCGATCTCGGTGACGACCACGCGCGCACCCTGGCCGGCCAGCGACTCCGCACAGCCCTTCCCGACGTCGCCGTAGCCGCAGACGACGGCGACCTTGCCGCCGATGAGCACGTCGGTCGCACGGTTGATGCCGTCGATGAGCGAGTGCCGGCAGCCGTACTTGTTGTCGAACTTCGATTTCGTCACCGAGTCGTTGACGTTGATCGCCGGGAACAGGAGCTCGCCCCGCTCTTGCATCTGGTAGAGGCGGTGGACACCGGTCGTCGTCTCCTCGGTGACGCCCCGGATGCCGTTCGCGACCTCGGTCCAGCGCCGAGGCTGCTCGGCGAGCGAGCGCTGAAGGAGCGACAGGATGACGGCGTACTCCTCCGTGTCGGCGGTGGAGGGGTCCGGCACGGCGCCGGCCTTCTCGAACTCGACGCCCTTGTGGACGAGCAGTGTCGCGTCCCCCCCGTCGTCGAGGATCATGTTGGGACCCTCGCCGCCCGGCCAGGTGAGCATCTGCTCGGTGCACCACCAGTACTCCTCAAGGGTCTCGCCCTTCCAGGCGAACACGGGGACGCCCTGCGGGTCCTCAGCCGTGCCGTTCGGCCCGACGACCACCGCCGCAGCAGCATGGTCCTGGGTCGAGAAGATGTTGCAGGACGCCCAGCGCACCTTCGCCCCGAGCGTGACGAGCGTCTCGATCAGCACTGCCGTCTGCACCGTCATGTGAAGCGATCCCGAGATCCGGGCGCCGGCGAGCGGCTGCTGCTCGGCGTACTCACGCCGGACTGCCATGAGGCCCGGCATCTCGTGCTCGGCCAGCTCGATCTCCTTGCGTCCGAAGGCGGCGAGGCTCAGGTCCGCGACCTTGTAGTCGTCCGTCACTGTGGGCTCTCCTCGGGGTGTCGGTGGGATGCGCGGCGGTGGCGCGGGGGGTAGGCGGGGTCGTGATGGATGGCGACCTGACGGCCATGGCTGGCAGTGGCTGGCGATCCGGGGTCGGAGCTGCTCGAGCAGAGGGGAGCGCTCGCGGCGGCGAGCAGCTGGAGGTGCTTGTCCTGCTCGTAGGCGAGCCAGTCGCCGTCGGCGACCTCGACCGGGCGGACGGCAGGGGCGACGAGCCAGGCCGAGACGGCGTCAGCGAGCTCCCGGTCCCGCTGCAGCCTCGCAGCGAAACCGACGTCGGAGAGCTCCAGCGCGAACTCCTCGAGCAGCTGGCGCAGGGTCCGCAGGCGCTGCAGCTCGGCGGGGCCGTAGAGCCGGTAGCCCGATCCCGAGCGCTCCGGCACGACGAGCCCGGTCTCCTCGACGTAGCGCAGCATCCTCGCCGACCAGCCCGTGGTCTGAGCTGCCTCCTGGATCGTGAGGGCGCCGTCCGTCACAACGAAGAACCTTACCAGAGCTATGAGAAGGTTCGGCCGGCACCCGCTCGAACTATCGTTCCACCACCATGATCCTCTCCGACCGTTCGATCCGCGAGGAGGTGGCGGCGGGACGCATCGTCATCGAGCCCTTCGACGACTCCTGCGTGCAGCCGTCGTCGGTCGACTTGCACATCGACCGCTACTTCCGCGTCTTCCGCAACCACACGATGGGGTCGATCGACGTGAAGGAGCAGCAGGAAGACCTCACCGAGCTGGTACAGATCGCCGAGGGCGACGTCTTCATGCTGCACCCCGGCGAGTTCGTGCTCGGCTCCACCCTGGAGCGCGTCTCGCTCCCCGACGACCTGGTCGCCCGACTCGAGGGCAAGAGCTCGCTCGGCCGTCTCGGACTGCTCATCCACTCGACGGCGGGCTTCGTGGACTCCGGCTGGGACGGCCACCTCACCCTCGAGCTGTCAAACGTTGCCAACCTTCCCATCACCTTGTACCCGCGGATGAAGATCGGCCAGATCAGTTTCCTCCGCATGACCACCCCGGCCGAGCATCCCTACGGCTCCCGGGAGGCGGGGTCGAAGTACCAGGGACAGAGGGGTCCGACACCGAGCCGGTACTTCGAGAATTTCCGATCGGTCACTAACGGGGAATAGATTTCGCAGTCTGGGCCGGTCGCGAGGCCAGCCACGTTGCGCCCGCCGCAATCGCATCAGCAGCCACCCCTCAGGAGGCGACGTGCTCACCAGGTACCCCATCGCGCTGGCGGCGACGGCCATCGCGTTTCTCGTCGCGGGCCGGCGGCTCGTGTTCCTCGGCCGCCTGGTGACGGCCGGCCAACCCGCCCCTGGGCGGCTCTCGAAGTGGGCGAAGCGAGCCGAGGTCGAGATCACCGAGGTGGGAGGCCAGCGGCGGCTCCTCAAGTGGACAGTCCCCGGCCTCGCCCACGCGTTCACCTTCTGGGGCTTCACCGTGCTGCTCCTGACCATCATCGAGGCCTACGGCGACCTCTTCTCGCCGACGTTCCACATCCCCGGCATCGGCACCTCGCCCGTTCTCGGCTTCATCGAGGACTTCTTCATCGTCGCCGTCCTCGCCGCGCTCGTCGTCTTCACCGTCATTCGGATCACCAACAGCCCGGCCCGCTGGGACCGAGCCAGCCGCTTTTACGGGAGCCACACGGGTGCGGCGTGGGCGACCCTGGCGATGATCGCCGGAGTCATGGTCACCCTGCTCGTGTACCGCGGCGCGCAGACCAACGTGAGAACGGGCGGCGTGGCGGACTTCCCCTACGACAACTGGGCCTTCGCGTCCCACCTGGTCGGAAGCTGGCTCCATCCGCTCGGCTCAGGCGTGAACGAGTCGCTCGCCACGGTCTTCGTGATCCTCAACGTCGTCGTCATCGTGGGTTTCCTCGTCTTCGTCGTGCACTCCAAGCACCTCCACATCTTCATGGCACCCATCAACGTGGCCTTCTCGCGCCAGCCCCGCGCGCTCGGGGCCCTCGACACAACACCCGACCTCGACATGGAGAACCTCGACGAGGACACCGTCTTCGGTGCCGGCCACATCGAGCACTTCAGCTGGAAGCAGCTTCTCGACACTGTCACCTGCACCGAGTGCGGGCGCTGCCAAAGCCAGTGCCCGGCCTGGAACACGGGCAAGCCCTTGTCGCCCAAGCTCGTGATCATGGCGCTACGAGACGAGATGTTCGCCAACGCCGACCGGCTCCTCGGCAAGGGAGAGAGTGAGGCGCGCACCCTCGTACCCGACGTCATCGAGCCCGACGTCCTGTGGTCGTGCACGACCTGCGGGGCCTGCGTCGAGCAGTGCCCGGTCGACATCGAGCATGTCGACGCCATCGTCGACATGCGGCGCTACGAGGTGATGATCGAGTCGCGTTTCCCGAGCGAGGCCGGCCTCATGCTGCGCAACATCGAGAACCGGGGCGACCCGTGGGGCCTCGGCCAGAGCAAGCGGCTCGACTGGACCGAGGGCCTCGGCTTCGAGGTCCCGGTCGTCAGCGGCGAGGTCCCCGACAGTGTGGAGTACCTCTTCTGGGTCGGCTGCGCCGGCGCCCTCGACGAGCGGGCTCGCCGCACGACGCAATCGCTCGCTCGGCTGCTGCATGACGCCGGCGTTCCCTTCGCCGTCCTCGGGCCGAAGGAGTCCTGCACCGGCGACCCGGCCCGCCGGCTCGGCAACGAGTACCTGTTCCAGATGCAGGCGATGCAGAACGTCGAGACCCTCACCGGGGCCGGCGTGAAGAAGATCGTGGCCTCATGCCCGCACTGCTTCAACTCCCTCGCGAACGAGTACCCGAAGCTCGGCGGCAACTTCGAGGTGGTGCACCACTCGGAGCTTCTCAGCCGCCTCGTCGCCGAGGGCAGCCTGCGGGCAGGACGCTTCGAAGCCAAGGTGACCTACCACGACCCCTGCTACCTCGGACGGCACAACCGCGTCTACGAGCCGCCTCGCAAGGTGATCGAGTCCGTGCCCGGTGTCGAGTCGGTGGAGATGCACCGCTGCAGGGAGCGGGGCTTTTGCTGCGGAGCCGGCGGGGCCCGCATGTGGCTCGAGGAGAAGATCGGCAAGAGAGTCAACTTGGAGCGCACCGACGAGGCGCTCGGCACGGGAGCCGACGTGGTCTCAACCGCCTGCCCGTTCTGCATGATCATGCTGGACGACGCCGTGAAAGAGCGCCGGCGCGAGGAGGAGGTATCGGTCCTCGACATCTCACAGATCCTCGAGCGTTCCATGCGGCCGCTCGCTGCGGTCAGCCAGCCTGCCGGAGAAACGGCAGAGCCGAGCAACCCTGCCTCCAGGGATGGGGAGGAGAGCCCGGGATCGGACCCACCAGAGCCTTCCTGAGCCCAGCACGGCAGACGTGCGAAGCTCTCCGCCGCGGCCAGCATTCTCGCCCGCTCACTCACGCGGCTACTCACCACTCCCGCAAGCCGCCACGACGGCTCCCTCGACCGAGCGCCACGACCGAGGGATCCCCCGGGGGGCAACCGGGGCTAATGAACCGATGCGGCGAGGGCTTTCGCGTCAGCCGAGCGAAGCCGCGTGGCGGTCGCGACAAGGAGCTTTCGCACCGTCGAGGGTGACTCCTTCAACAGCTGGTTGAAGTCGCGCTGCTCGATCTCGATGAGCTCCATGTCGGTGCTGGCCTTCACGGTGGCCGAACGCGGGAGACGGTCGAGCAGGGAGAGCTCTCCGAAGTAGCCCCCGGGCCCGATCTCCGCCGCCTTGCGGCCGTTGCGCAGCACGTGGGCCTTGCCCGATACCACGAAGTAGAAGGTCTGGCCGACGGAGCCCTCGTCGATGATCGTCGTCCCGGCGGCGACGGAGCGCGGCTTCGCCTTCTTCTGGATCGACTTCAGCTCGCTCCGGGAGCACTCGCTGAACAGCCACACTTTGCCGAGATCAATGTCTGCCCCTGCCATGGGCGACAGCGTAGCTGGAGGGGCGCACAGAAGGCGGCGAGCTCAGAGCGCGTCGGCGCCCCGCTCGCCAGTCCGGATGCGCACGACGTCCTCGACCGGCACCACCCAGACCTTGCCGTCACCGATCTTGCCGGTCCCGGCCGCCTGCACGATCGCATCGAGCACGTCGGCAACCTGATGATCGTCGAGGACCACCTCGACCCGGATCTTCGGCACGAGGTCCACCGTGTACTCCGCCCCCCGGTAGACCTCGGTGTGCCCCCGCTGGCGGCCGAAGCCTTGCGCCTCGGAGGCGGTGAGCCCCTGCACGCCAAGGTCCTTCAGGGCGTCCTTCACGTCGTCCAGCTTGAACGGCTTGATCACTGCGACGACCAGCTTCACCGGAACCTCCCGTGCCTCGACGGCACCTGTGCGACCTCCACCAACGGTGCCCGCACGTTACAAACCCCTTGTTGCGGCGCTGTGCCCGGGCGGCGAACGGTGCGTTACCCGTGTGTGAACTGGGTGTGTCGTCGCTTCCCTCAAAGTGGGACGCCGCGCGTTGCGGCGCTCAATGCTGCCCGGCTGCCTGGCCCGCCACGGCCCGTGCCCGCGCCGCGACCGCCTCGGCGTCGCCGAGGTCACGAGGAGTCGAGAGGATCGAGAGCCGATCGTCGAACTCGTAGACCCGTGGCACCCCCGTCGCGATGTTGAGGTCGACGATGTCGTCGTCCGAGATGTGCTCGAGGAACTTGCGAAGGGCTCGAAGGCTGTTGCCGTGCGCCACCACGAGCACGTCCCGTCCCGCGAGGAGGTCGACGGCAATGGCGTCCTCCCAGTAGGGCAGGAGGCGCTCGACCACGTCGGCGAGGCACTCGGTGTCGGGCACGGCCGACGGCGGCAGCATGCGGTACCTCGGATCGTTGCGAGCATGCCCGGGATCGTCCGGAGCAAGCGGAGGTGGTGGCACGTCATAGCTCCTGCGCCAGAGCTTCACCTGCTCGAGGCCGTGGCGCTCCGCCGTCTCGGCCTTGTTGAGCCCCTGGAGGGCGCCGTAGTGGCGCTCGTTCAGCCGCCAGCTCCGCCGCACCGGCAGGTAGGCCCGACCCAGCACGTCGAGGACGAGGTTCGCGGTGCGCACCGCACGGGTGAGCACCGAGGTGTGCACGACGTCGACATCGAGGCCGGCCGCCTCCCGTTCCGCGAGGAGGAGACGGCCCGCCTCCACCGCCTCCTGCTCCCCGGCCGCCGACAGGTCGACGTCGACCCAGCCGGTGAAGCGGTTCTCGGCATTCCAGGCGCTCTCGCCGTGTCGCAACAGCACAAGGGTCGGCACCTGCGGGAGGCTACCGCCCGCTCCTGCCCCGGTGCGTTGGGCACCCCTGCCAGGTCCGGATGGGAGCGGCCGTCACTCCCGGGCCGGCAGAAGGGACGGCTCGCCGGACTCTTCGTCGTCGTGCCCACCGGGCGGGAACGGGTCGCTCGGTGCGTCAGGCCGCCTCGCCGATGACGCGGGCGCTCCGGCGAGGGCGAGCTCGCCGCTCATGGCCATGCTGCGGCGCACGGCAACCCGGTCGTCGGGGAAGGCCTCCTCGTCGTGGATCGCAAGATCGCCGATCTCGAGAACCTCGTCGGGATAGCGAGCACCCCGGAGCACGAGTCCGATCAGCTTCACGAGGAGGAAGGTCACCACCGCCGACCAGCAGATGACCCAGATCGCGGCTCGGAACTGCTCCCAGAGCTGATGGACCGAGCCGGTGTACATGAGACCCGCGACCGAGAACGGGGTGCAGCTGGCATGCGCCGTCACGTAGGAGTGCGCCGAGGTCGGAAGGACCTGCCCGACGGCGTTCAGCCGGCCACAGCCGTACTCCACCATGTTGGGATCGCCGAAGATCCCGAGCAGCATGCCCCCGGTGAAGCCGGCGATGCCGTGGGTGTAGATCACCCCGAGGGCATCGTCGACCCTCGAGAAGGGGCGCACCCTGGACAGGTAGTTCCAGGCGAGCCAGACGACGGCGGTGCAGATGGCGCCGACGTAGAGGGCCCCGCGCCCGTTCACCCAGCCCGCACACGGAGTGATGCCGACCAGACCGCAGATCATGCCGTTCACCCCGCCGAGGAAGGTCGGCCGCCTGGCCGTGGTGAACAGGCCGTCCATCGCCATCCAGACGAGGACACCGGCGGCCGTGGCGATGTTGGTGTTGATCACGGCAGCGGCCGCGCTCGCGCCCGCGTAGTAGGGATCGCCGCCGTTGAAGCCGTTCCATCCGAGCCAGAGGATCCCGGCTCCCACGGCCGCCATCACGAGGTTGTTCGGGACGGCGTGCTGGCGGTCCCGCAGCAGTCGGGGCCCGAGCACCCAGGCCGCCACGAAACCGGAGACGCCCGCCGACATGTGGATCACGTAGCCGCCGGAGAAGTCGAGGGCACCCTCCTGCGCGAAGTAGCCGCCACCCCAGAGCAAGAAGGCGTCCACGGCGTAGACGCACGTCGACCACAGCGGGACGAGGATGCACCAGGCGCTGAACTTGATCCTTCCAAGCACGCTTCCCATGAACAGCAGGGGCGTGATGGCGGCGAAGACGAACTGGAAGTAGGCGAGGGTTGACGTCGGGAAATGGAAGGGGATCGCCGTGTTGGCAGCCGAGACCGCCTTGCCCTGCTCGGCGACGCTGTCGGTGATGCCGCCCGGCTTGCCGAGGAAGTTGTCGAAGAAGTAGCTGAGCCAGCTCCCGTGGTGGGAGAGCTGGGTCTGGACCCCGTTCACGACGCCGCCGCCGAGCGAGGTGGCGCCAAACCCCATCTTGTACTCCCACAGCACCCACGCGATGAGGACGAGCGAGAAGCCGGCAAAGGTCATCGCGAGCACGTTGACGGCCCACTTGCGCGGGACGATCGAGGCGTACAGGACCGCCAGAGCCGGAAGGCTCATCAGGCCCACGAGCGTGGCGGCGACGAGCTGCCAGGTGTTGTCGGCCGGGTTCAGCCAACTCGGGTACGGCGTGACGACTGCGGCGCCCAGCATGTGCACGGGTGGGATGCTCCTCTCGAACGGTCGGTGCGTCGGGCGCCGTTGCCCTTTCGCCGACCAGGATGCAGACCGGGGATTGCCACGAGGTGACGCGACTGTTATCGCCGCGTGAACAACGGCCAGAGTGGCGCCTCGATGCAGGCCGGCCCCGGTGCGCCGTCCGTACGATGCCGGCGTGGACCCGCTCGCCCGCGACGCCCGCCGAGCCGAGCAAGCCGCCGGCCGCTTGCGGGGAGCGACGGTCGACGCCGACGGGCGCCGCGTGGCAAAGGTGCTCGCGTCGTGCGGGCTCGCCGGGATGCTCGCGGTCGCCGGGGCGCTCGCCGCTGCCGGGGCGGGAAAGAACGCACAGCTTGAGCGCCTCCGAGCCGACGGGGTGCGGGTGGTGGTCACCATCACCGCTTGCACGGGGCTCATGGGGGGAAGCGGCAGCAACCCGGTCGGTTCCTCCTGCCGAGGCGTGTACCGGCTCGCAGGCCGCCGCTACGTGGAGCCGCTGCCCGGTACGGCGCGCGGGTTTCCCGGCCAGAGACTCGCCGCCGTCACCGTTCGATGGGACCCGGCACTCGTGGTGCCCCGGGCGCTGCTGCGGCGCGAGCATCCGTCGGCCCGCGTCTACCTCCTCCCCGCGGGCGTTGTCGGCGGGGCCCTCCTCGCACTCGCCGTGGCCGGCACCCGGCGACGGCGCGCCCGGCGCGTCTCAGGGTCCGGTGCGGGCCCTCAGCTCCCGCTGGTAGCGGTACGACCGCACCAGTAGCCACGAGCCGGCGAACACGTACGGCACTGCGAAGCCCCAGTAACCGAGGTTGAACAGGGCGAGACCATAGAGGGCCATCGCGACCGCCATCCCCGTCCGCTTGCGCCACATCGCCGCCAGGAGCACGGCGAGCGACAGCAGGAAGAGGACGGCCTCGAGGCCGTAATAGAGGGAGAGGCTCACGTGCAGGCGGTCGAGCCCCCCGTCGCGCAAGCGCGCCGGGGGGTCACCGGCGGCGAGGGCGGCCACGACCATCATCGCGACGAGAGCGGCGAGCGGAGCCGCGACGAGGCCGACGAGCCGCTCGCGGTCGTCGGCCCGGCGTGCCAGCTCGCGCAGTGCAGCGTCCGAGTGGGACACCGTAGCGCCAGGTCGGCTGGGTCCGGGAGCCTCCGGCTTCAGCAGCATCGCCTTCACTCGCTCGAGCGGCGTAAGGGCTTCGAGGCCGCTCCCGGCCACTGCACTGGCAGTCGTGACGTCGGTCCGGTCGCTCCGGGAACGTGGCATTGCGGCACCATAACCTCGTGCTGCCGGGCGGGGCGGCGGGTCCGGCCCGTTTCTCCTGGCCGTAACAGAGCGTTCAACGACCCGTCGCACGCTGCTCATGCTCGGCCTCTAACGTTCCCGGAGTGCCCCGCTACGCCATCGAGCTCTCGCTCGAGGACCGGCCCGGTGCCCTCGGAGTGGTCGCGAGCCGGATCGGTGAGCTCGGCGGCGATGTCGTCGACGTGGACGTCCTCGAGCACGGTCACGGAGGGCGGGCCCGCGACGAGATCACCGTGGACTTGGCGGGCCCCGAGGTGGCCGAGCTCCTGGCGGCGGCCCTCGCTGAGCTGCCGGGCGTGGAGGTCGAGCACGTGGGCCTCGTCGGGGAGTACGGCCACCACCTCCTCGTCGACGCCCTCGAGGTGGCAGCCGCGATGGTGGCCGAGCCGGATCCGCCGGGCGTGCTCGACGCCCTCGTGAGCGGCTGCGTGGCCGCCTTCGACGTCTCCTGGGCGGTCGTGGTCTCCGAGGGTCGGGAGCGACCCCTCGCGGTGGCGGGGGGCGTGCCTCCCGCCTCGGTGGTACGAGCGGGGGGAGGCCCCCTCCGCCTCTCGGAGGGCGAGGACCGTCTCGCCCTGCCGATCGGCGACCTCGAGCTGGCTCTCGTGGTCGGCCGTGAGGGGTGGCCGTGGCGCAACCGTGAGCGCCGGGAGCTGACCAGCCTCACCCACATCTGCGCGAGCCGCCTCGAGCAGCTCGGCGGACCCTGACCTCGCCGCTCCGAGCGTCGGCGGCCCAGGCAACGAACCGGGCGCCGTGGCTGCTCCACCCTGGTGAGCTGGGGCGCCGCTGCTCCGAGCCGGCCTCGCTCCCTACTGAGACGCCGTGGAATGAACACCGCTCAGCGCTGGTTGACAATAGTGCGCTCAACTTGGTTACAGTAGGAGCGCACAGACGAAGGACGAACAAGGAGACGACTAGATGCCGAAGGCCGTAGGGATCGACCTCGGAACGACGAACTCGGTGGTGGCCTTCCTCGAGGCCGGCGAGCCCACCGTCATCCCGAACGCAGAGGGCGGGAGGACGACCCCCTCGGTAGTCGGTTTCGCGAAGTCCGGCGAGGTTCTCGTCGGCGAGGTCGCAAAGCGCCAGGCCATCACCAACCCCGACCGCACGATCCGGTCCGTGAAGCGCCACATGGGCACGAGCTGGACCATCGACATCGACGGGAAGGCCTACACCGCGCAGGAGATCTCCGCGCGCAT
Source organism: Acidimicrobiales bacterium (assembly GCA_035294725.1). Lineage (GTDB taxonomy): Bacteria > Actinomycetota > Acidimicrobiia > Acidimicrobiales > Bog-793 > DATGKK01. The sequence goes on from DATGKK010000111.1 coordinate 21,571, forward strand.
CCTCCAGAAGCTGAAGCGGGATGCCGAGTCGTACCTCGGCGACACGGTCGCCCAGGCGGTGATCACCGTGCCGGCCTACTTCGACGACGCCCAGCGCACCGCGACGCAGGAGGCGGGCAAGATCGCGGGGCTCGAGGTCCTCCGCATCATCAACGAGCCGACGGCGGCCGCGCTCGCCTATGGCCTCGACAAGGAGGGCGCCGACCAGACCGTCCTCGTGTTCGACCTCGGTGGCGGGACCTTCGACGTCTCGATCCTCGAGATCGGAGAGGGGGTCTTCGAGGTCAAGTCGACCTCGGGCAACACCCACCTCGGCGGCGACGACTGGGACCAGCGGATCATCGACTGGCTCGTGAAGACCTTCAAGGACACCGAGGGCGTCGATCTGTCGAACGACAAGATGGCCCTGCAGCGGCTGAAGGAGGCGGCAGAGAAGGCGAAGATCGAGTTGTCGGCCGTCCAGGAGACCACCATCAACCTCCCGTTCATCACGGCGACGAACGAGGGCCCGAAGCACCTCGACCTGAAGCTGACGCGGGCCAAGTTCCAGGAGCTCACCGAGGACCTCGTCGAGGCGTGCCGCGGGCCGTTCGACGCCGCCATCTCCGATGCGGGCCTCTCCAAGTCCGACATCGACCACGTCGTGCTCGTCGGCGGCTCCACCCGCATGCCGGCGATCCAGGACCTCGTCCAGCAGCTCACCGGGAAGGAGCCCCACAAAGGCGTCAACCCCGACGAGGTCGTCGCCGTCGGCGCCGCCATCCAGGCCGGAGTGCTGAAGGGCGAGGTGAAGGACGTCCTCCTCCTCGACGTGACCCCGCTCAGCCTCGGCATCGAGACCAAGGGCGGCATCACCCACAAGCTGATCGAGCGCAACACCACGATCCCGACGCGCCGCTCGGAGATCTTCACGACGGCCGAGGACAACCAGCCCTCAGTCGAGATCCACGTCCTCCAGGGCGAGCGGGACATGGCGATGTACAACAAGACGCTCGGCAAGTTCCAGCTCGTGGACCTCCCGCCGGCACCTCGGGGCATTCCCCAGATCGAGGTCGCCTTCGACATCGACGCCAACGGCATCGTGCACGTCTCGGCAAAGGACCTCGCCACCGGCAAGGAGCAGTCGATGACGATCACCGGCCAGTCCTCTCTGCCGAAGGAGGACATCGAGCGGATGGTCCGGGATGCCGAGGCGCACGCCGCCGAGGACCGGCGCCGTCGCGAGGAGGCCGAGACGCGCAACCAGGCCGACACGCTCGTCTACCAGACCGAGAAGCTCCTTCGCGAGCAGGGCGACAAGGTGCCTGCCGAGGAGCGCCAGCAAGTGGAATCGGCCCTCGCCGACGTGAAGGAGAAGCTCGCCGGGTCCGACGTCGAGGCCCTCAACCGGAGCCTCGACGGCCTGCGCACGGCGTCGCAGCACCTCGGCCAGCGCATGTACGAGCAGGCGGCCGCGCAGCAGCAGAGTGCCTCCGCCAACGGCACGGCTGAGGGTGGACCCTCCGAGGACGAGGTCGTCGACGCCGAGATCGTGGACGACCAGGACGCCGGCGCAACAGGGGCATGAGCAATCAGAGCGAGCAGGTCGAAAGCGAGCCGGTCGAGGAGGCCGAGGCCTTCCCGGGCGGCGAGCCGCCCACTGGGTCCGATCCCTACGCGCCCGAGCTGGGCCGCGACGAGCCCGGAGACGGCGCCTCGTCGGAACAAGAGCGCACGGGCACGGCCGAGGTCGGGGAGCCGGAGCCGCCTGCGGCCGAGGGCCCGACCTCGTCGCAAGCCGGCGAGCCGGGCAGCGAGGACGATGCGAGCGAGAGCGGCGAGCTCATCGAGGAGGCTCCCCCAAGCGATCTCGAGCAGCTTGCCGCCGAGCGGGACGACTACCTCGACTCGCTCCGGCGCCTCCAGGCCGACTTCGACAACTACCGCAAGAGAGCGGTCCGCCAGCAGACCGAGCTGCTCGAGAGGGCGGCCGAGCGCCTCCTCCTGCAGCTCCTGCCGGTGCTCGACGCCCTCGACCTCGCAGAGGCGCACGCCGCGGAGAACCCCGACGCGGCCGCGCTCGCGCAGATCGGGACCCTGCTGCGCGACGTCGTCGCCCGAGAGGGCCTCGAGCGGATCGACGAGGTCGGGATCGCGTTCGACCCTACGGTGCACGACGCTGTCGCCCACGAGCCCGCCGAGGAGGGCGAGGCGGCCAACTCCGTCTCGGAGGTGATGCGCGCGGGCTACCGGCTGAAGGGGCGGGTCCTCCGACCGGCGATGGTGAAGGTGAGGGGCTGACCGGAGATGGCACCGCAGCGCGAGTGGTTCGAGACGGACTACTACAAGGTGCTCGGCGTCTCCCCGGAGGCGTCCGAGAAGGAGATCACCCGCGCCTATCGCAAGCTCGCCAAGCAGTACCACCCGGACGCCAATCCCGGTTCCGAGGACAAGTTCAAGGAGATCTCGGCGGCCTACGACGTGCTCGGGGATGCTGATCGGCGAAAGGAGTACGACGAGGTCCGCCGCCTCGGTCCCCTCGCGGGCGGCTTCGGAACGGGAGGCTTCGGCAACGCCGGCTCCGGCGGGAACGGGTCGTTCAGCTTCCGCATCGACGACCTCGGCGACCTCTTTGGGGGCCTCGGCAGCATCTTCAACCGCCAGGGCGGGAGGGGCCGGACGGCCGGGAGCGGCCCCTTCGCCGGACCCCGGCGCGGACAGGACGTCGAGGCCGAGCTCCATCTCTCCTTCGAGGAGGCGGTCGAGGGCGTCGTTACCTCCGTGAACGTGGTGAGCGCGGCGGTCTGCGCCACCTGTGCCGGTTCCGGGTCGAAGCCGGGGTCCATGCCGGTCACCTGCACGCGCTGCGGCGGCACCGGCGTGCTCAACGACAACCAGGGCCTGTTCTCCCTCGCCCAGCCCTGCCCGGAGTGCCGGGGCCGCGGCATGAAGGTCACCGACCCCTGCCCGACCTGCGGAGGCTCCGGATCGGAGCGCCGGCAGCGCCCCGTCAAGGTCCGCATCCCTGCCGGCGTCGAGGACGGCCAGCGCATCCGGGTGAAGGGCCGGGGTGAGCCGGGGGCGAACGGAGGTCCGGCCGGCGACCTGTACGTGATCGTCCATGTCGGCCGGCACCCGCTGTTCGGCCGCTCCGGCAGGAACCTCACGCTGCGTGTCCCGCTTCGAGCCGACGAGGCCGCGATGGGGACCACCATCACGGTCCCCTCGCTCGGTGACCCGGTCACTCTCCGGATACCTCCTGGAACGACCCAGGGCAAGACCTTCCGCGTGAAGGGACGCGGGCTCAAGAAGGGTGAGGGCTACGGCGACCTCCTCGTCACCGTCGACCTCGACGTCCCGCGGTCGCTGACGGACGCCCAGAGGGCAGCGCTCGAGCAGTTCGCGGCGGCGTCGGAGGCCGCCGGCTACTCGCCCCGTGCCCACCTCGTCGAGCACCTAGGAGCCCGGCGGTGAACCGGAGCAGCGACGGCACCGCCACCGACCGGGGCGGGCGGGTCCGCCCCGGTGGCCGAACGGCCGGCCGGGACGAGCACCGGCCTGTCTACGTCATCTCCGTGGCGGCCGAGCTCGCCGGTGTCCACCCCCAGACGCTCCGCATCTACGAGCGCCGAGGGCTCCTCGACCCGGCCCGGACAGGCTCGGGCAACCGGCGCTACAGCGAGGAGGACATCTCGCTGCTCCGCCGCATCCAGGACCTCACGAACGCAGGGGTCAACCTCGAAGGCGTCCGGCGGATCCTCGCCCTGATCGAGGAGAACGAACGGCTCCGCGCCGAGCTCGAGCGCACCCGGGCAGAGGCTCGCGACGCGATCGCGAGGACCCACAAGCAGTACCGCAGGGACCTCGTCCCTGTGCCGAAGGCACAGCTGCCAGCCCACTGGCGGCAAGGAAGAGGCTGAACCACATGCCGCTCGATCCCAACCGTTGGACCCAGAAGACCCAGGAGGCAACCCGCGAGGCGGTCGCGCTCGCGCGCAAGTTCCACCACGTCGAGGTGGAGCCGGAGCACCTCCTGCTCGCCGCCCTCGGGCAGGAGGGGGGCGTTGCGATCCCGCTCCTCGACCAGCTCGGCGTCTCGCCGCTCAGCGTCCGCAACCGCCTCGACGAGCGGCTTGGCCGTATGGCCAAGGTCTACGGCGGCGAGGAGCCGACGCTCTCTCGCCACCTGACCGAGGCTTTCGACGAAGCCGAGACGGCCCGGCGCGAGATGGGCGACGAGTACCTCTCCGTCGAGCACCTCCTCCTCGCCCTCTCGGGCCTGCTCGGGGTCTCCCGAGACCAGCTGCTGGCCGCCCTGCGCGAGATCCGAGGCAGCCACCGGGTGACGAGCCAGAACCCCGAGGAGCAGTACCGAGCGCTCGAGCGGTACGGGCGAGACCTCACGGAGGCGGCCCGCCAGCGCAAGCTCGACCCGGTCATCGGCCGGGACGAGGAGATCCGCCGTGTCATCCAGGTGCTCTCCCGCCGGACGAAGAACAACCCGGTCCTGATCGGTGAGCCCGGCGTCGGCAAGACGGCGATCGTCGAGGGCCTCGCCAACCGCATCGTCGAGGGCGACGTGCCCGAGGGGCTGAAGAACAAGCGGGTCATCGCGCTCGACCTCGGGTCCATGGTCGCCGGCGCGAAGTACCGCGGCGAGTTCGAGGAGCGCCTGAAGGCGGTGTTGAAGGAGATCACCGACGCCGAGGGTGAGGTGATCACCTTCATCGACGAGCTCCACACCATCGTCGGAGCGGGGGCGGCCGAGGGCGCCATGGACGCCGGCAACATGATCAAGCCGCTCCTCGCCCGCGGGGAGCTCCGCCTCATCGGGGCCACGACGCTCGACGAGTACCGCAAGCACATCGAAAAGGACGCCGCCCTCGAGCGGCGGTTCCAGCCCGTGATGGTGAACCCTCCCTCGGTGGCCGACACGATCGCGATCCTTCGAGGGCTGAAGGAGCGTTACGAGGTCCACCACGGCGTCCGGATCCAAGACGCCGCCCTCGTCGCCGCCGCCGTGCTGTCAGACCGCTACGTCACGGGTCGCTTCCTGCCCGACAAGGCGATCGACCTCGTCGACGAGGCGGCCAGCCGGCTGCGCATCGAGATCGACTCGATGCCGACCGAGCTCGACGTCGTCCACCGGAGGATCCGCCAGCTCGAGATCGAGCAGATGGCCCTCGAGAAGGAGAGCGACCCGGCCTCTCTGGAGCGCCTCGAGCGGCTGCGGAGCGAGCTCGCCGACCTTCGTGAGCAGCAGACCGCCATGTCGGCCCACTGGCAGGCCGAGAAGGAGGCCATCGGGGCGATCCGTGCGGCCAAGGGTGAGCTGGAGGCGGCACGGAGCGAGGCCGAGCTGTTCGAGCGCCAGGGCGACCTCGCCCGCTCCGCCGAGATCCGCTATGGCCGCATCCCCGAGATCGAGCGGAACGTGGAGGAGGCGACCGCTCGGCTCGCCGAGCTCCAAAAGACCCAGCAGATGCTGAAGGAGGAGGTGGACGCCGAGGACGTGGCCGAGGTGGTGAGCCGCTGGACTGGGATCCCCGTCTCCCGCCTCGTGGAAGGAGAGGTCGCGAAGCTCGTCCACCTCGAGGACCTGCTCCACCAGCGCGTGGTCGGCCAGGACGAAGCGGTGACCGCCGTCGCGAACGCCATCCGACGGAGCCGCGCCGGGCTGTCCGACCCGCACCGCCCGATCGGGAGCTTCCTGTTCCTCGGGCCGACCGGCGTCGGCAAGACCGAGCTCGCCCGCTCGCTCGCGGAGGTGCTCTTCGACGACGAGCGAGCGATGGTCCGCATCGACATGGGCGAGTACCAGGAGCGTCACAACGTCTCGCGTCTCGTCGGCGCCCCTCCCGGCTACGTCGGCTACGAGGAGGGCGGCCAGCTGACCGAAGCCGTGCGCCGGCGGCCCTACTGCGTCGTCCTGCTTGACGAGATCGAGAAGGCGCACTCCGACGTGTTCAACGTCCTGCTGCAGGTGCTCGACG
>DATGKK010000112.1:0-11854 GCA_035294725.1 Acidimicrobiales bacterium
GCCCCCGGCCGAGGCGAGCACGACCATGGAGCGGCGCCACTTCACGATCGACTTGTCGGTCTTGCCCCCACCTCGGCGCACGATCCGCTGGAGCTGACGACCCTCCTCGTCGGTGAGGCGGCGCACCCGTAGTCGCTGTTGAGCCATGTCAAAAGGGTGGCCGACCCTGCGGCTCAGGTGGTGGATACAGCCCCACCAACGATGGCGGTCAGGGCACTAGCCGTTAGGTCTCGACGACGAGCGTGACGGGGCCGTCGTTCGTGAGCTCGAGGCGCATGTGGGCGCCGAAGCGGCCGGTCGACACCGTCGCTCCCTCGCGGCGGAGGGCCTCCACGACCTGCTCGACGAGCGGCTCCGCCTCGGGTCCCGGGAGCGCGGCGACGAAGGAGGGGCGGCGACCTCTCGCCGTGTCGCCGTACAGCGTGAACTGGCTGACCACGAGCAGGGGCGCGCCGAGCTCGGCGCAACTGCGGTTCATCCTCCCCTCCTCGTCGGCGAGGATCCGCAGGTGCCAGAGCTTGCGCGCAAGGGCCTCGGCCGACGAGACGGTGTCCCCGTAGGTCGCCGCGACGAGCACACAGAGGCCGACTCCCGAGATCTCCCCCATGGCCTCGCCGCCGACGAGCACTCGGGCGCCGTCGACTCTCTGGACGACCGCCCTCACCCCGCCCCTACCGGCCGGAGGGCCCCGTCCCGACCTCGACCGAGGCTCATGCCGGCCTGACGCGCGGGCCCGAGCTGAGATAGGCCGGAGGGACGATAGCGCCGTCGAGGTTGGCTGCGGCCCGAGGCTCACCCCAGACCGGTCTCACGGGCAGTACCCCCGCCCAGCACGGAGCCTCGAGGTCCTCCGGCTCGTCGATCGGATCGCCCGTGCGCACCTTGGCGCTCACGTTCGAGAGCTCGACCTCGAGGACGGCGGTCTGGCGCAGCTCCTGCGCCGTCGGCCGCCGCGCGTCGCGGCTCCGCCCCGGCAGGATCTTCTCGACCAACGCCGCGAGCAGCTCATCCTTGCGCCGCTCGTCGCGAACCGGGATGGCGTCGCCGTGCACGACGACCGACCGGTAGTTGACCGAGTGGTTCGTCGTGGAGCGCGCCAGCACGAGCTCGTCGACGAGCGTCATCTCGACCGCGACCCGCAACGATCCGAGCCGGAGCGCCGTCCGAGCAAGGTGTGACCCGGTCGAGCCGTGGAGGTAGACCGCCTCCCCCTCCCGCACCAGCAGCATCGGGAGGACGCCGGGCCTGCCGTCGTCGACGAAACCGACGTGGGCAAAGAGCCCCTCGTCGAGGATCGTGTGGACGACCTCACGCTCGTACCGGGCGCGCTCGGGGTGCCGAGACGGCTGGTTCTCCTCGGTCCGGGGATACTCGGCCGGCATGTCGTTCCTCTCCCGCTCTGGCGTGGCAGCACTTCCAGGCATTTTGTAGTGGTACAATCATACTCTTGTAATGGCACAGTATAGGATCAGCGGCAAAGGCTCGGCGGCGATCGCCGAGTCGATCGAGCAGGCGATCGGCTCGGGGACCCTCTCGCCGGGAGACCTCCTGCCCCCCATCCGCGAGCTCGCGGGCGAGCTCGGAGTGAGCCCCGGCACCGTTGCCGCCGCCTACGGCCTCACGAGACGGCGCGGCCTCACCGTCGCCGAGCGGCGGAGAGGCACTCGCGTCCGGGAGTGGCGGCTCGAGCACGCTCCTCGTGCCCGAGCCGTCCGAGGCCGCGGGGTCGCGGGCGGCGGCCACCCTGGCGCAGTCGACCTCGCCTCGGGCAATCCCGACCCGGCGCTCCTCCCGGACCTCCGACCCTTCCTCGCCCGCCTGGCCGACGCGGGTGCGGTCGAGACCTACCGGCCCGCCTCCTACGGCGCTCCTCCTCTCGACACGAGGCTCGGCGAGGTGGCTGCGAAACGTCTCGCCGCCGACGGCGTCCCGGCTGCCGCGCTCACCTGTACTGCTGGCGCGCTCGACGCCATCCACCGCGTGCTCACGACCTCGCTGCAGCCCGGCGACCGCGTGGCCGTCGAGGATCCCGGCTGGCCCTCCTTGCTGAGCGGCCTCGAACGATGGGGCCTTGTGCCGCTGCCGGTCCCGCTCGACGACGAGGGGCCGGATCCGGAACGGCTCTGGGACGCTCTCGCAGGAGGAGCCCGAGCCGTCGTCATCACTCGCCAGGCGCAGAACCCGACCGGAGCCGCTCTTTCGCAGGCCCGCGCAACGGAGGTGGTCGGCGTGCTCGCCCGCTACCCCGGGGTGCTCCTCGTCGAGGACGACCACGGTGACGGCATCGCCGGGATCGCGGGACGGCCTGGCCTGGTCTCACCCGGCTCCGTGGTCGCAGCACGTGCCGCGGAAGGGCGGTTCGCCTTCGTCCGGTCCGCCTCGAAGGCCTACAGCCCGGACCTTCGGCTCGCCGTGCTCGCCGGAGACGCCGCCACCGTGGGGCGGGTCGAGGCAAGTGTCGTCACGACCTCGGGGTGGGTGAGCCACCTGCTCCAGCAGCTCGTCGCCGCGCTGTGGAGCGACGACTGCGTCTCGAGGACCGTGGCCGACGCGGAGTCTGCGTACCGCCGGCGGCGCAGCGCCCTGCTCGCCGCACTCGAGGAAGCGGGGGTTGGCGCGCACGGCGTGAGTGGGCTCAACGTCTGGGTTCCACTGCCCGAGGGAGCAGTCGCTGACGAGGCCTCCTGCGTCGCCGCTCTGCTGGCCGAAGGCTGGGAGGTGAGCGGCGGAGCGGCCTTCCGGCTTGCGAGCCCGCCCGCCCTGCGGATCACGGCGGCGTCGCTCCCGGTCGAGAGCGCGACCGACGTCGCGAGGGCCGTCGCCGCCGCGATCGCGGGCACGGGCCGGGCCACCTACTGACCGGGCCAGGCTCGGCCCGAGCCACGTGGAGTCAGGCCCCGAGGAGCTTCTCCAGTGCCTCGCGAGCGCTCGCGCTCTCCGCGGCCGCGGCGGCGAGATAGGCGGCGAGCTGGCGAACCCATTCGGCGACCGGGATCTCGCGGCGCGCGATCGTGACGCCCCGCACCTGCTGGACGACCGCCGCCACGAGGCGGCCATGGGTCGAGGTGAGCTCGAAGACCGCGTCGCCGAGGCGGAGGCGGATGGCCGACGCCTTCCCCGGCCGACCAGCCACCCGGTCGCCGAGCGAGCGCTCGAAATCGACCTCGACCATGCCGGCCGGCAGCAGATCACCGAGCGTGGACGAGAGGACGCGGTGGTACTGATCGAGATCGGCAGTGTCCGCTCGCAACGCGGCGGCGACGTTCTCGACGATCTGGCTCTCGCCCCCGCTCTCGTCCGGGAGGGAACCTGGAGCCGAACCCGTCTGGCTCGGCTCACCGCCCGGCTCGGCGGGCAGGTGGTCGTCCGACCCTTCGCTCACTTGTCCGTGAGTGGGAGCACGAGCTGCGGCTTCGCGATCACGTGATCGGCCCGGAGCGGCCGCACGGCCGTCCCGATGGCAAAGAACTCGGTCGTGTGCCCGCCCCACCGGTGAGGGAGCGAGAGGAGCTGCACCCCGACGATGCCCTCCGCCTTCAGCTGCTCGGCTTCTGCCTGCATCCGGCTCATGGCGAGCTCGCGCGCGTCGTAGAGGGCCTCGGTGAACTGCGGTATCTCGACGTTGCGCCCGACGTTGCCGAGCGCACGGAAGGCGCCCTGGTGAGCGATGTGGTAGACGCAGCTCCCCATCACCATGCCGAGTGGGGCGTAGCCGGCCTGCACGAGGGTCCAGAAGTCCTGCCCCGACAGGTCGGAGGTGAAAGGCTGGCCCTGGTTGTTGCGCCACTGCCCCTCGCCCTCGGCCTTGACGGCGGTGCCGACCGCGATGAACTCGGCGAGGTCGTTGCCGAACTCCTTGAACTCGATCTCGAGGCGCACGCCGACGATGCCGTCGGCACCGAGGGTGTTCGCCTCGGCCTCCATTCGCGTCATGGCGAGCTCGCGGGCCTGGTACATCGCCTGCGAGAGCGTCGTCATCTCCATGTTCTGGCTCCACCGGCCGACCTGGAGCCCGACGTGGTAGATGCTCGAGCCGAGCACGAGACCGAGGGGCCGGAACCCGGCCTCCCGGACGAGCAGGAACTCGTTCACGCTCAGATCGGAGGTGAACAGCGCCGTCGCCTGCCCTGGGCGCATCTCGGCGAGCCGCCGCATCGCGTCCTCGGGGATGCCGAGGTTCTGGGTGTCGGTCATCTGCTGCTCCTCCTCGGAGAGTCGAGCGAAAGGGTGAGGAGGCTTCGAGTGGGCGCCTCGCTGCCCGTGTGGAACCGCGCGATGGCGGTGCCGATCATCGACGCCAGAGCCACGTGGTCCCGGTGGTTCTCGCCCACCTCACGCTCCCAGACGTCAAGGTGCATGGACGACGAGATGGAGCCGTCCGCGCCGTACGCGGCCGTGCGCTGCTGGAACTGGCGCCGCGCATCGGCGCGCACGTGGTGGACGAGCTCGCTGTAGCCGGAGACCTCGGTGTTGCCCGCCATCACGGACGCCTGCTGGCGCGTTGCCCAGTCGTCGTGGCGGATGGCGATCGAGAGGCCGACGGCGATCCCCACCGGCGCCCACCCGCCGTGGAGGAGCTTTGCGACGTCCTGGCCCGGAAGGGTCGTCGAGAAGATGCTGCGCGGCCGGACCGAGCCGTGGGCCCGGACCGCCGTGCCGTAGGCGAGGAACTCCCGATTGTCCTCGCCGAGGTTGCGCACGGAGAGGTCCACTCCGACGACCCCGTCGCCGCCGAGAGCCCGGCACTCGGTGAGCATGCGGAGCATGGCCGTGTCGTAACCGGCATACAGCGCGTCGGTGTAGGCGGCAAAGCCGGCGTAGCCCGCCCCGCCCCCGCTCGTCACGGTCGCCGGCGCCCTCATCGGGTACTGGTTCCCGTAGCCGCCGAGGATGCCGAACCCGCCTTGTTGCCCGTAGCCGGTGGGGTAGTACCCGCACCCGCCCCAGCCCTGCCAGCCGATGTGCTCCACGATGCAGCCCATCACCTCGCCGACGACATGGAAGCCGCACCCCTCGAGACCTGCCTGCCCCGCGATCGCGAGAAGGCTGCTCGCCGGGGCGCCCTCGTGCCGGGCGCGCTCCATGCGGGCTTCGGCGGCGGGCGGGAGGCCCTGTCCGTTCCAGTCGGTCATAGCGCCGCAGGGACGCTAGCACCGCCTTCGCGTCGGTACCCTGCGGCCATGGAGCTCAGCACTGCCATGCGCACGACGGCTGCCGTCCGCTCGTTCACGAGCGAGCCGATCGGGGACGAGGTGGTGCGCGAGCTGCTCGAGGAGGCCCGCTTCGCCCCGAGCGGAGGCAACCGCCAGCCGTGGCGCGTGGTCGTCGTGCGCGACCGCGAGCTCCGCCGGCGGCTGCAGGCGCTCTACCAGTTGAGCTGGCGGGAGTACGTCGCCCACGTCGCGGCGGGGCTCGTGCCCTTCGCCCCGGGTGAGGACGGGCGATGGACCGGGCCGGCCGTCGACCTCGAGGCCGCGCGGGCCACACCCGTGCAGGACGACCTCGGCGACCACCTGGCCGAGACACCCGTGCTGCTCGTAGTGCTCGCCCACCTGCCGTCGCTCGCCGTCACCGACAACGGGCTCGACCGCCAGAGCATCGTCGGCGGCGCCTCGGTGTACCCGTTCGTGCAGAACCTCCTCCTTGCGGCTCGGGCAAGGGGTCTCGGTGGCGTCATGACGACGGTGCTCTGCCGGCAGGAGCCGGCCGTGAAGGCCCTCCTCGGCGTCCCACCTCCCCTTGCTCTCGCCGGCCTCGTCCTCCTTGGTCACCCCGAGCGGCAGGTACGCCGGCTCCGGCGCCGGCAGGTGGACGAGTTCTGCTTCGTGGACTCGGTGGGTGGCCCGCCCCTCGGGTGACTGCCCGGGATCTCCGGCTCAAGGGCGATCGCGGTGAGTGGGTGCGGCCCGATACCGCCCTCGGCGACGGGCGACGCGGCCAGTGGCACCCGCCGACTGTGGACCAGCTGGGGATGATCAGGGGAAAGCGACGAATTCCTGTCGATAAGTAGCGAATATCCCCCGAAGCTGTTGACCCTGCGGAGGCGGAGGAGCAGGATGCCCCTCACCAAGGCAGGTGGTGCTGAGCGGCGCCGACAACGGGGGAACCGAGAGGTGAGCCCGGCGGAGGTGACGCAGCGAACGGAGGGATGGGAACCCGCAAGGGAGACCTGAGAGCCGGGAGCGAGGCACCTGGAGAGAAGGCCGAACGAAAGGGAGGCTGGAGATCCGGGAGCCCGCCGAAGGTAGGAAGGCAGCCGCAAGGCGGCCGGAGGACCCGAGGTGGCGAACGGTGAAAGGAGCGTCCGCAAGGGCGATCCTGAAGCCAGGAGCAGGGCACCGACTGTGCCGAGGACGGTGATGAGGCTCCACGCCGTTGCCGGTCCCCCCAGGGCCGGTGCGGGACGTAGTGATCCGGTGCCGCAAGGCGCCGAGGAGCGACGTTGAGCGGGTCGGTAGCCGCGAGGCACCGGTCCGCAGCGTGGGGATCGACTCGCCTTGGTTGTGGCCCCGGGGAGTACGGGAGGCATCCGCCGACCGGCTACCCGGGGCCCTTCCGCGTTCGGGCGGCGACCTGACCAGACCCGCCCGCCGTCGGCGCGCCTCGAGGATTGGTCGAGGTCATGCACCCGTCCTTATGATCGGGCTATGCCTGACGCCGTCATCGTCGCCACTGCTCGCAGCCCGATCGGCCGGGCGTTCAAGGGGTCGCTCAAGGACATGCGCCCCGACGACCTCGCCACCCAGATCGTGAAGGCCCTCTTGGACAAGGTGCCGCAACTCGACCCGACAGAGGTCGAGGATCTGCTGATGGGGTGTGGCCAGCCAGCCGGTGAGGCCGGGTTCAACATCGCTCGGGTCGTCGCCGTGCTGGCGGGCCTCGACAACGTCCCCGGCGTCACGGTGAACCGGTACTGCTCGTCCTCCCTCCAGACGATCCGGATGGCCGCCCACGCCATCAGGGCCGGGGAGGGCGACGTCTTCATCGCCGCCGGGGTGGAGACGACGAGCCGTTTCTTCGCCGGGAGCTCGGACGGGGTCCCGAACACCCACAACTCCCTCTTCGCCGAGGCCGAGGCTCGCTCGGCGGCCCGCGCCGAGGGCGGCAAGGAGCCCTGGCAGCCACCAGACGGCCTGCCGGACATCTACATCGCCATGGGCCAGACGGCGGAGAACGTGGCGGAGTACGAGAACGTGAGCCGGGAGGAGATGGACGAGTTCGCCTGCAGGTCCCAGAACCTGGCCGTCGAGCACGTCGAGAACGGCTTCTTCGAACGGGAGATCACGCCCGTCACGCTGTACGACGGCACGGTCGTCTCGAACGACGACGGCCCCCGTCCAGGCACGACCCTCGAGGGCCTCGCCAAGCTCCAGCCTGCCTTCCGGCCAGACGGCAGGGTGACGGCGGGCAACGCCTGCCCGCTCAACGACGGTGCGGCGGCAGTGCTCGTGATGAGCGAGACCAGGGCCGCCCAGCTCGGGATCGAGCCGCTCGCCCGTGTCGTGTCCTCCGGCGTGAGCGGGCTCAACCCCGAGATCATGGGGCTCGGTCCGATCGAGGCGAGCCGCCAGGCCCTTAAGCGGGCGAACCTCAGCATCGACGACATCGACCTCGTCGAGATCAACGAGGCCTTCGCGGCCCAGGTCGTGCCCTCCCAACGGCACCTCGGCATCCCGCTCGAGAAGCTCAACGCCCACGGCGGGGCCATCGCGCTCGGCCACCCGTTCGGGATGACCGGGGCGCGCATCATGGCGACCCTGTTGAACGGGCTCGAGCACGAAGGGGGCCGGTTCGGCCTCGAGACGATGTGCGTCGGCGGTGGGCAGGGCATGGCGATGGTGGTCGAGCGCCTGTAGCTCCCGTCGACCACGCGGCACGATGACGTGCCGGCCGTGGCTCGGGCGCCGGTCGGCAGGGATCCTCGGTGCCGCGACCGGGTGAGCGGTCGACTTGGGCGATACTGGAGGTGACGTGAAGCCCATCCCGGTCGTCTTCCACATCGGCCCGCTGCAGGTCCATACCTACGGCATCGGCCTCGCGATCACCTTCTGGTTCGCCTATCGCTACTTCGCCCGCCGTCTCCGGGCACACGGCTACCCGGACGACTGGCTCGGGAAGGCCTTCGTCTGGATCATCGTCGCCGCCATCGTCGGAGCCCGCGCGGTCAGCGTCATCTCGGTATGGAGCCAGTACGCGCGAGACCCCATCGGGGTCTTCGCAATCTGGCACGGCGGCCTCTCGAGCTTCGGTGGGCTGCTGCTCGGAGTCCCCGTCGGCTTCTGGTGCGCGCACCGCTGGTGCCCGAAGCTGCGCGCCGTCGTGGCCGCCGACCAGGTGGCGGTCGTCCTCGTGCTCGCCTGGAGCATGGGCCGGCTGCTCGGGCCCCAGCTCATGTACCAGGGTGGCGGCTTCCGCACGAACGCCTGGTACGGGATGTACTACGCCGGCGAGGCCGGCAAGCGGATCCCGACGCCGATCTTCCAGGCGCTCGAGTGCTTCGTGATCTGGGTGATCGTGCTGCAGATCGAGAAGGTGGTGCGGCGGCGCGGCGGGCCCCTTGGCCTGGTCGCCACCTCGGTGGTCACGCTGTGGGGCCTTTCCCGGGTCAACGACGAGACGCTGCTCCTCCCCCACCCGACCGCGGGAGACCATGCCGTGATCGGTGCCGCCATCGCTTTCGTTGCCGTCGGGACGGCTTTCGGGGCGTGGCTCGTGTGGCGAGACCGGCGCCGCCTGGCTGGGCTCGGCCCCGTCGCCGCTGGCTCGGCGGCACCCGATCCCTGGGCGCCGCGCGGTCCGGTCGAGGGCGACGGGACCGCGCCTTCAGGAGCGGGACCTGGCGCTCTTCCGGGTTCCGACGAGAGCATCCCGGTGGGCGTGGCGGACGGCACCCCTGCCGGTGTGGGTGCGACCGCTCCGGATCGGGTGGTCGAACCGGCAACCGGGCCCGCGCGCGCGGAGCCCAAGTGGCGGGCGAGGCCGCTGTCGGGCAGCGACCCGGCGTAGCGTTGGCCTAGCCTCGCTCCACCTGCACCTCGACCCCGAGCGGCGGGCTCGGTCAGGTGTCGCAGTCGTCGGCCAGCACGCCGGTGCCGGGGCACTCCTCCGCCTCGCCCTCGTCGACACCGTCGGAGCCGGCGCACTCCTCGGCGGCGAAGCGAGCGAGCACGCGCTCGGCGACTGCTTGCAGGGTGAGGCGCTCCTCCTCGGTGAGCAGGTCGATGAAGTGCTCCCGTACCCACGTGACGTGTGACGGCGCGGCACCGCGGATGGCCTCGGCGCCCGCAGCCGTCAAGGCGATGATCGTGCCGCGGGCATCCGTCGGGCACTCGAGGCGCTCCAGCAGCCCTCGCTGCTCCATCCGCCGGATCTGGTGGGAGAGCCGGCTGCGCTCCCAGTCCACCTCCCGGCCGAGGTCCCGTGCCCGCAGGCGCATCCCGGGTGCCTCGGAGAGGGGCACGAGGAGCTGGTAGTCCGCGATCGACAGGCCCGAGCACTCGGTGAGGTGGCGATCCACGCCGCGATCGAGCGCCCGCCGCATTCGGAGGAACGCACGCCACATGCAGGCCTCGTCCTCGCTCAGCCACTCTGGCTCCTCGCTGGACGCGCAGGGCGCCGAAACGTCTGAGGGTTCGGTGCTCGCGCTCACTCCGTCATTGTACGCCGCGGCGACGTGTTGTTGACATGTCATCGTTAGTCCACTATCATTGCTGTCACATCAACAACGCGATCGAGGAGACACAGATGACCGACACCGCCAGCACCACGCTCAGCCGGGACCTGACCGGCGACTACACGATCGACCCAGCCCACACCCGGCTCGGGTTCGTGGCCCGCCACGCCATGGTCACGAAGGTCCGCGGGCAGTTCACGAGCTTCGAGGGCACGATCCACGCCGACGCCGAGGAACCCAGCCGCTCCTCGGTCTCGGTCACCATCGACGTCGCAAGCGTCGACACCGGCAACGAGATGCGCGACAACCACCTGCGCACGAACGACTTCTTCGACATCGAGCACTACCCGACCATCACCTTCACGAGCACGGCGATCCGTCAGACGGCTCCGACGACCTTCGAGGTGACCGGTGACCTCACGATCCGCGGGGTCACCCGGTCGGTCACCTTCGAGCTCGAGCTCACCGGAGCCGTGAAGGACCCCTTCGGCAACGACCGGATCGGATTCGAGGGATCGCTCGTGGTGAACCGCAAGGACTTCGGCGTCAACTGGAACGCCCCGCTCGAGGCGGGCGGCGTGCTCGTCTCCGAGAAGGTCACCCTCGAGCTCGACGTCGCCGCCATCAGGGCGAAGGCCGAGCAGGCCGAGAGCGCCTGATCGCGACTCGGCGCAGCCTGGCGCCGGTGCAATCCCGGCCAGGCGCCAGGCTCCGCCTTCGTGCCCGCACTGCGGAAGGTCCAGCCAGATAGATTGCCGCCGGTGGACGACCTCTCATGCCGGCACCTCGACAAGGACGCTATGGAGGCAGGGCTCGACCACATCCGGCGCTCGCCCCGCGACGGCGGCACGCTCGAGCTGATCGTTCGGCGACCGGCCGTGGACGCACGTGAGGTGCTCGAGAGCGCCGAGCTCGACCCGAAGGTGGGGCTCGTCGGCGACAACTGGCTCGAGAGAGGTAGCAGCTCGACCCCGGACGGGTCGGCCAACCGCGACGCCCAGGTGACGGTCATGAACTACCGGTGCGCCGCCCTCGTGGCCGGCTCGCCCTCCCGGGTTGCCCTCGCCGGCGACCAGCTCTACGTCGACCTCGACCTGAGCGAGTCCGAGCTGCCGGCCGGGAGCCTCCTCGCGATCGGCGAGGCGACCATCGAGTTCACCGCCAAGCCCCATCGGGGCTGTGACAAGTTCGCCGCCCGCTTCGGCACGGCGGCTCTCCGCTTCGTCAATCTCGGCGCCGGCAGCGAGCTCCGCCTCCGCGGGCGCAACGCCCGCGTCGTCGTCGGCGGCACGATCCGGCGCGGCGACCGTGTGCTCCGGCTGCCCGGTGCTCCGGTAGCCGCGGTCGAGTCCGGGACTGTGGAAGCCAGCACGGGAACGGCGTAGCGGCTACCGGCGCGCCGGTCCACACGCTCCCAACGAGGTACGGTCCACGACGACGGCAGCCCCGGGCATCCAGGCGGACAACGAACCCGTCCCGCTCTATGGAGCCTGGTAGCTCACGCCGTGATCGATGCGTCGTCCATCCTGAGCCCGATGACCCGCGCGACCCTCGAAAGGTCGGAGTCCGCCGCCAACAGAGTGGCTCTGTGGCGATAGGCAACGGAGGCGATCATGCAGTCGACCATGCCGCGCGGTGTGACTCGCGCCCTGCGGCAGCTTCGATAGATCCTCGTCGCCGCGTCGAAGTCGACGGCAGCGTCGAGCGTTGCCAGTTTGGACCTCAGCAACCCTCGGCGCAGGTCTGGCGGCTCACGCGGGCGCTCACGACTGGCCGGTGAACGGGCGGGCAGTGGCGTTTGCACGCCAGGACCTGATAAGGGTGAGGTAGCTGAAGGAGCACCGGCTGGTAATGCAGGACTTCGGGCGGCGGTTTGAAAACGGGGCCGTCGATCGGGGCTCTGCTTGAGGCAAGGAGCAGGGGCGACGCGCCAGCTTGACGAGTTCGACGAAGCCATTGTTGCTGCCCTGCAGAAGGATGGACGGCGAAGTCTCAGGAGCATCGCCTCCGAGGTCGGGCTCTCTGCCGACGCCGTCGGCAATCGGATCGGCCGGCTCACCGGAGACGCTCTCTTGAAGGTCGTTGGAGTGGTCGATCCGCGAAGCGTCGGCATCAACGCGCAGGCAACGGTCGCTCTTGGCTATCGCGGGAACCTGAAGGAGATCAGCCTCGACCTGGCCC
>DATGKK010000113.1:0-5673 GCA_035294725.1 Acidimicrobiales bacterium
TCGCCGGAGAGCCGGTCCCCGACACCGTGCTCGCCGCCTGCTCGGCGATCGTGGCGGAGGGAGCGCCGGAGCGGGTGGCAGCACTCATCGACGACGAGGAGGCCGAGGCGCTCTGCCGGCGGGCGGGCTCCCTTTTGCGCACGCGTCGGCTCCCCTCGCCCCGGGACGACTACCGCGCCTACCCGTGGCCGCTCGTGTGAACGGCACCGGCGAGGAACGGCGCGTCGGCGTCGGCCTTTGCATGCCGCCGGTAGGGGTGCGGTAGATCCTCGGGTAACGATGTCGACGACCATGCCGCCATGGCGGACGGGGAGATGGCGCCGGCGGACCTTCTGCGACTGCTCCCGGCGGCGCTGGTGCCGGAGGAGGTGGTCGGGCAGGTCCACGCGGCCCTTGGCCAGCTGCAAGAGGTGGTCGGGAGCCGCCGCCAGTGGTCGGCGACTCCGGCGGGGCGGCGCGCGCTTGGATCCCTCGCCGAGGCACGCTTGGCGCTCGCCCGCCACACGGCCGTGCCGGGTGAAGCGATCATCCTTACCAAGGAGGCGCTGCTCGAGCTCGTGGCCGCTCTCGCCGCTGCCGCCGACGCGCTCGGTCGCTCGGGCTGCCTCGTGGGCTCGTTCGCGGCAGCGGGCTTGGAGGGCCGCCTCCTCGAGCGGCTCGTCGACGCTCAGCCGATGGCGCCGGCCTGAGGCGCGGCAAGCGGGCTTGCGACCTGGTGCCGGCGAGGGGGCGAGGGGCGGCTCGAGAAGCTGCGGCGGGAGCGCCGGCGCTCGTAGAGCTGGTCGTCGGCCTCGTGGAGGAGCAGGGCGGCGTCGAAGCGGCCGAGCGCCCGGACGCTCGCCGCCCCCCAGCTGAAGGCAGGGGCGCCGTACTCGGACACGCGCGCCATGACGACCGCAGCTTCGGCGGGGCCGGCGTCGGCGAGCACCACGACGAACTCATCACCGCCGATCCGGTAGACGCCGTCGAGGCCCCGGAGCGCACGCCGCAGCGTCTCCACGAGCTGGAGCAGGAGCCGGTCGCCCGCCGCGTGGCCCTCCGAGTCGTTCACCTCCTTCAACCCGTCCACGTCGATCGCGACCACGCAGAGATCGAGCTCCGCCCGGGCGCAGCGGGCGAGCTCGCGCTCGAGGTCGCGCTCGAGGGCGCGGCGGTTGGCGCAGCCCGTGAGTGGGTCGCTGAAGGCGGCGCGCTGCAGCTCGTCGGTGGCCGCCCCGGTGGCGGCAAGCATCGCGCGGTCGACGAGCCGCCCGATGCGCTCGCCCCCCGCCGATCCGCTCACGAGATGGCGGAGCAGCAGCATCTGCTCGACGACGAGGGCGGGGCTCGCGACCGAGGCCCCCCAGGCGGCCGCGGCGTCGTCGAGGGCGCGCCGGCGGGCGCCGACGGTGCCGGCCGGGCGAACGAGGCGCTGGCTGCGCTCGCGGCCGGCGAAGGTGCCGCGCACCCGTGCGAGGGCCTCGGGAGCCGCAGCGCGCTCGAGCGCGACGAGCAGGGCGTACCGCTCGGCGGTGTCGTCCGGCCCGGTCAGGCAGCCCGTCGCGCTGCAGCGCTGGAGCCATGCCACGCGCAGCTCGTCGACGGCCTCGGCGTCGAACTCCACGTCCGGCACCTCCGTCGAGCCCACCACGAGCAGGCCGCGCGCGTCGGAGGACCCATCGGCGGCGGTGGGTGCAGCCTGTCCGCCCAGGCGATCGGGAAGATGCTGGTCGACCACTTCAACGTAGCATCGCGGTGCTCGAGAACGAGGGAGGCTGGCGGTGCTGAGGGTCGCTCCACACGGACCTGGCAAGGCCCGGGGAGGCTGACGCGAGTGGGAGGCGAGCGCCGCTCGCCGAGCGTGAGCGTCGTCGTGCCGGTTCTCGACGAGGCCGGGATGATCGGGCCGTGCCTCGAGGCCGTCCTGGCCCAGGACTACCCCTTGGTGCGCGAGGTCGTCGTCGCCGACGGCGGCTCTAGCGACGGCACCCGCGAGATCGCGGCGGGGTTCCGAAAGGTGGTGCTGGTCGAGAACCCGCGCCGCTCGCGGCCGGCGGGCTTGAACGTCGCCATCTCCGCCGCAACCGGGGACGTGATCGTCCGCGTCGACGCGAGGACCCGCCTTGCTCCCGACTACGTCAGCCGGTGCGTGGCCGCCCTCGAGAGGTCGGGCGCCGCCATCGTGGGCGGCCCGATGCGCTTTGCCTGCGCGAGCGCGCGCGACCGGGGGATCGCGGCCGCCATGATGTCGCGGGTGGGCGCAGGCCCCGCTCAGTTCCGCCGTCTCGGGGGAGAGCCTCGCTACGTCGACACCGTCTACCTCGGGGCCTACCGGCGGGAGGTCATCGAGCGCCTCGGCGGCTACGACGAGGACTCCGGCGGGAACGAGGACGCCGAGCTCGCCTACCGGGCACAGGCGGCCGGCGGCGTCTACCTCGACCCCTCCATCGTCTCCACCTACGTGGTGCGGGAGGGGCTGCGGCCGCTCGCACGCCAGTTCTACCGCTACGGCCGCAACCGGGCGCTCACGGTGCGGCAGCATCCGGGATCGCTCTCGGCCCGCCAGCTCGCGGTCCCCGCACTTGCGCTGGGCCTCCTCAGCCCGTGGCGCCGGCCGGTGCTGGCGATCTACCTCTCCCTCGTGCTCGGCAGGACCGCCCTCGAGGCCTCGCGCGATCCCGCGGCCGCCCCCACCCTCCTCGTGGCGTTGCCGACCATGCACGCGGCGTGGGGAGCCGGCTTTGCCCGCGGCATCACGGCTCGATCCCACGGGCGGCAGGCGCCGGCTGCCGGGCCGTCCTGAGCTCGGCTTTAGCGGCCCTGGAGCCCGACGACCGAGCGCAGCGTCCGGCCCATGATCCGTAGGTCGAGGGCGAGGCTCTGGTGACGGAGGTAGTAGAACTCGTACTGGAGCTTCTCCAGCGCGTCGAGCTCGCTCGATCCGTAGTCGTACTTCACCTGCGCCCAACCGGTGATCCCGGGGCGGACGAGGTGGCGGGTCTCGTAGAACGGGATCCGTTCCGCTAACTGGGCGACGTAGTGGGGCTGCTCCGGCCGGGGCCCGACGATCGAGAGGTCACGGCGGATGACGTTCCAGACCTGGGGCAACTCGTCGACGTGCATCCTCCGCATGATCCGGCCGACCGGCGTGAGGCGGGGATCGTCGGTCGCCGTCCACTGGGGCTCGGCACCCCCGGGCCTCATGGTGCGGAACTTGAGGATGGTGAACTCTCGGCCGTCCTTGCCGACCCTCGGCTGCCGGTAGAGCAGCGGCCCCCGGTTCCCGAACACGTTGGCAAGGGCGACGAGCGGTGCGGCGGCGGCCAGCACGCCGAGGCCGGGGAGCGCGACCGAGAGGTCGATCAACCGCTTCATCCGGGCATAGGCCGGCCGGTGGATCTCGTTGATGTCGAACAGCAGCGCGATCCGCTCGAGCTCCGAGATCGGCAGCTTCCCGAGCCATTCGTCGTAGAACAGGGAGAGGGTCCGGACCCTGACGCCGCGGCGGTGGAGCTGCGCAGCCTGCGAGACGGCCTCCTCCGAGCCCTGCGCCTCGCGGGCGAGGACGAGAAGGGTGGCCTGGTGCTCGGCGACGAGGCTCTCGAGCGGAGCCGGATCTTCGTCGGTCGGTAGCACGCTCTTTGGATCGACGGCGGCCCGCAGCACCGCCGGGCGCTCGAGCGAGCCACGCAGGTCCTTTGCCAGCCGCTCCTGGTCGTCCGCGTTCACGACGGCGACGACCCGCTCCTGTGCGGAGTGGAGCTGGCGGGAGCGCTCTCCCTCGGCGGCCATGAAGGTCTGCGCCGGGATGACGAGGAAGATGCACATGGCGAGGACGAAGCGGGGGAGCAGTGGCTCTTGGCTGACCGCCTGGACCACCGAGACGGCGACGACGGCGGTGCCGACGGCGGCAGCAGACCGGAGGAGGCGGTTCCCCGGGCTGAGGCCGTCCTCGGTCACGCCCGCGGCGTAGCTCCCGAGGAGGACGAGCACCGTGAGCACGAGCTCCCAGACGAACCGGGGCTCATCGAACACGCCGTAGTGGCCGATGAACTTGGCGTGAAACACGATGGCGCCGGCCAGGACCACTACAGTCACCACGGGGGTGAGCCACTTGACTGACCGGGTCATCACCGGCAATTCAACTGCAACCGGCACGTCGGTGGACGACTCTTCGGAGCCGGAGCAACTCGTCGGCTCACCGCTGGTGGCGAAAGAGGGAGGGCCCGCTGCCCGAGCGACGGCGGGTTCCCTCAGCGCGAGCACCCTCGCCCAGGCCTCGCCGTGGGCGATCTTTGCCGGCGTCGCCGCCTTTGCGCTCTCGGTCGCGATCCTGCCGAACGTCGAGTCGTACACCCTGACACCGAAGTACGCCGTCATGCTGGTCGTGGCCGCCGTCGGGTTCGTGCCGCTGGTGCGCTCGCTCCGGCTCTCCCGTCAAGCTGTCCCGTCGTGGGCAGCCCTCGGGTTCCTCGCCGTCGGCCTTGCCTCGGCGCTCCTCAGCACTTCGCCCGCGACCAGCATCGTCGGTCAGAACCTGTGGGGAACCGGCTGGCTCATGTGGCTCGGCTGCGCCGGCGCCTTTGGGATCGGAATGCAGCTGCGCACCAAGGCCGACGTGGACTGGCTGATCGGAGGTTTCACCGGCGGCGCCGTCGTCAACGCGCTCGTGGCGATCTGGCAGGCCGTCGCAGTGCCGGACAGCCTGGCCTTCGGCCCTTATCAGGGCAACCAGGCCGACGGGCTGTTCGGCAACCCGGTCCACCTCGAGGCCTACCTCCTCGGCGTCATCGGGATCGTCACGTTCCGCTACGTGACCTCGATCCGATCGGCGCTGAAGCTCGCTCCGCTCCTGCTGCTCCTCTCGGTCGCGCTCGAGACGACCGACGAGCGCTTCGCAGTGATCCTGCTGCCCCTCCTTGCGATCGCCCTCGTCGTGCTCCGACAAAAGGGTGGGCTGGTGGCAGCGGCGACGGTGCTGGTCGGCTACGGGATCGGCTACGTCGGGGCCGGGACGAGCCTCGGTAGCCGCCTCCAGCAGGGGACGGCAAGCCCCGGTTTCACGCTCCGGCTCGACATGTGGAAGCTCGGCCTGCACGCCCTCGCCCACCACCCGCTCATCGGCTCGGGCCCGGGCATGTTCGAGGCCGCCGCGGCGCCGTTCATCACCCGACCGGTCGCACGGCTGCTCGGGCCGGGCACGATGTTCACCGACGCCCACGACGTCGTGATCGAGGTGCTGGCGACCACCGGGATCCTGGGTTTCGCCTGCTTCGCCGTGTGGGTGCTCGGGAGCGTGGCCCGCGCCCGCAACGCGTTGCTGCTGTTCGTGCTCGCGGCTGGCGCCGTCGAGCTCGTCGAGCCGCTGAACGTGGGCATCACCCCGCTTGCCTTCCTGGCCCTCGGCGCGACGGCTGCGCCGGTGACGGCCGCGGCGCTCGTTCGCACCCGGCAGAACCGCCGGGGATCACCGGCGTCAGGGGGAACTGCCGCGATCCACCCGATGCCCGCGATGGGGCCGTGGTGGCGGCTCGCCACCACCCTCCTGCTGGCGGCAGCCATGCTCTTTGGCACGACGATGCTGCTCGGGGACGCGGCCATGGCGAAGGCGCCGCCGAATGGATATGTGCTTGCCGACGCACGGCGAGCCAACCAACTGCTCCCCTACTGGCCGGAGTCGGCCTTCGGCATGGC
>DATGKK010000114.1:0-3405 GCA_035294725.1 Acidimicrobiales bacterium
CCCTTCTCTCCGGCATGGGGGAGACCCATCTGATGATCGTGACCGAGCGCCTGCACCGGAAGTTCGGGGTGGAGGTCGAGGTCGAGCCGGTCCTGGTCCCCTACCGCGAGACGATCACCAAGCCGGCCGAGGCGGAGGGCAAGTACAAGAAGCAGACGGGCGGCCACGGCCAGTTCGGCGTCTGCAACCTTCGGATCGAGCCGCTCGAGCGGGGCGGCGGGTTCGAGTTCGTCGACGCGATCGTGGGCGGGGCGATCCCCCGCCAGTTCATCCCCGCCGTGGAAAAGGGGGTCCAGGAGGCGATGGCGAGCGGCGGCCACTTCGGGTTCCCGGTCGTCGACGTCAAGGTGACCTGCTTCGACGGCAAGTACCACTCCGTCGACTCCTCCGAGATGAGCTTCAAGATGGCCGCCTCGATCGGCTTCAAGGAGGCGCTCGAGGCGGCCGGGCCCGTCCTGCTCGAGCCGGTCTCGCGGGTCGAGGTCACGGTGCCGGCGGCCTACCAGGGCGACGTGCTCGGCGACCTCAACGCCCGGCGGGGGCGGGTGCTCGGCACCGAGTCGGCGCACGGCGACGAGCAGACCGTCGTCGCCCTCGTGCCGACCTCCGAGCTGGCGAGGTACGCCACCGACCTGAGGAGCCTGACCGGAGGGCGGGGCAGCTTCTCGGTCGAGCACGAGAAGTACGAGGTGGTCCAGCCCCAGATCGCGGAGCGGATCATGAAGCAGGTCGAGGCGGACCGGGCCTCCTGACCGCTCCTCGCGGTCGCTGCGACGGCAGCGCAGCCAGCGCAGCTGCGCTCGTGCGACCCTCGATCACGGCGAGCTCAGCGACGCCCTCCGGCCGGCGGCGGCGGTCCCGGGTCGGCGGCGAGGCCGGCCGCCTCGGTGATGGCGCTCACCGTGCCGGCCGGGTCGGCCACCTCCACGATCACGTACCGGTACCTCTCGCCCTCGGTCTCGACGACCACGGCGTTGCGCCCGAGCCCGACGGACCAGAACGACCACCCGTCGAGGGAGTGGTACGGGCCGACCCGCATGAGACCGCTCTGACCACCGCGGCGGCGCAGCTTCGCCCGGACGTGAGCCCGCACGGCAGGGTCGTGCTCGACGCGCAGGATCGACGAGAGCGGCACCGCGAGCCGCCGGCGCATCGCCACGACTGAACGCCACCCGGTCACGCGGGCCACGAGCTCCTCCCCCTCCACCTCGAGCGAGCCCCACACGAGCGGCGGCCGGTTGCTCCTCGAGGGAGCGGGGATCATCTCCTCGGGCTCCCGGTCGAACAGGCCACCGAAGATCCCGCCCCGGGGCGTAGGCGGCTGCATCATCGCGGTCTCCTCTCCTCCGAGCCCGTCACCTCTCCCGGACCGGCCACGCCGACCGGAGCCGCCGCCACGAGTCGGGCAGGGCCTCCGGCAGCACCCGGGTCGAGGCCGACGTCGTCATGAAGTTGGTGTCCCCGATCCAGCGCGGCACGACGTGGACGTGCAGGTGGCCGGGGATGCCCGCACCTGCTGCGCGGCCGAGGTTCACTCCGAGGTTGCACCCGTCAGGAGCGTACGCCGCCCCGAGGGCGGCGACGGCGTCGTGCACCGCCGACCACATCTCGCCCGCCTCCTCGGCGGCAAGGCCGTCGAGCTCGCGCACGTGGCGGGAGGGCATGACGAGGAGGTGGCCCGACGCGTAGGGGTAGGCGTTCAACATCGCCACGCAGCGCTCGCCCCGCCAGACGACGAGCCGCTCCTCATCGGAGACGTCGGCGGCCAGCAGGCCGCAGAAGACGCACTCTGCGGACCGGTCCGAGGCAGCGCTCCCCGGAGCACCCGCCTCGGCTACGTAGGCCATGCGCCAGCCCGCCCAGAGGTGCTCGAGGGCCACGGCCGGCTACGGGAGCGACGGGACCGGGCGCGGCCCTGCTGCCTCGCGGCCGATCTCCTCGAGCACCTCATCGAGAGGGCGGCCGCGTTCGGCGCGATCGGAGCCCTGGCGGTTGACGCCCACCGTCCTCGCCGCGACGTCCTCCCCGCCGACGACGAGCACGTAGGGCACCTTCTCCAGCTTCGCCCGCCGGATGCGGGCGTTGAGGGGCTCGGCGGCGTGATCGGCCTCGACGCGCACGCCCCTTGCGGCGAGGGCGGCCCGGACCTGCTCGGCATAGGGACCGTGGTCGTCACGGACCGGGAGCACGCGGGCCTGCACCGGCGAGAGCCAGGTGGGGAAGGCGCCGGCGTAGTGCTCGAGCAGCACGGCGAAGAAGCGCTCGACGCTCCCGAACAGGGCCCGGTGGATCATGACGGGGCGGTGGCGGGCGTTGTCGGCCCCGACGTACTCGAGGCCGAAGCGCTGGGGCAGCATCAAGTCGACCTGGATCGTCGACAGCTGCCAGTAGCGCCCGATCGCGTCCTTGGCCTGGACCGAGATCTTCGGGGCGTAGAACGCACCGCCTCCGGGGTCGAGCACGAGGTCGAGGTCCATCCGGGCCGCCGCCTGCCGGAGCGCCTCGGTCGCCTCCTCCCACTCCGCGTCCGATCCGATCGACTTCACCTCGGGCTTGGTCGACAGCTCGAGGTAGAACTCCGAAAGGCCGTACTCCCTCAGCAGGTCGAGCACGAAGGAGAGGAGCGAGGTGAGCTCCTCGCCCATCTGGTCGCGGGTGCAGAAGATGTGGGCGTCGTCCTGGGTCATCCCCCGCACGCGGGTGAGCCCGTGCACGACGCCGGAGAGCTCGTAGCGGTAGACCGAGCCGAACTCGAACATCCGGATCGGCAGCTCGCGGTAGGACCGCTGGCGGCTGCGGAACACGAGGCAGTGGAAGGGGCAGTTCATCGGCTTCAGGTAGTACTCGTGCCCCTCGTCGAGCTCCATCGGCGGGAACATCCCCTCGGCGTACCACTCGAGGTGGCCGGAGGTCTCGAACAGCTCCGCCTTCGTGATGTGCGGCGAGTAGACGAAGTCGTAGCCGGCCTCGACGTGGCGGCGGCGCGAGTAGTCCTCGAGCGCCTTGCGCACGATGCCGCCCTTCGGGTGGAACACGGGGAGGCCGCTGCCGATCTCGTGCGGGAAGGAGAAGAGGTCGAGCTCGAGCCCGAGGCGGCGGTGGTCCCGGCGCTCGGCCTCCTCGAGGCGGTGGAGATGGTCGGCGAGGGCGGCGGCCGACTCCCAGGCAGTCCCGTAGATCCGCTGCAGCTGGGGGCGCCGCTCGTCGCCCCGCCAGTACGCCCCGGCCACCCGCATGAGCTTGAAGTGGCCGAGCCGCCCGGTCGAGGGCACGTGCGGGCCGCGGCAGAGGTCGACGAACTCCCCGGTGTTGCGGTAGGTCGTGACCACCCCGGGCTGGGCCTCCCCGGCGAGCTCGGCATCAGGGGCGGTCGCGACGGCCTCGATGATCTCCCGCTTGTAGGGC
>DATGKK010000115.1:0-3766 GCA_035294725.1 Acidimicrobiales bacterium
TGAACACGCGGGTCGCAGCGCCTTGCCAGCTTGCTGACGTCGGGCGCATCCTTCAACCCTGAGGCTGGAGTGTTTCATGATGACAACGAGTCCGATCGTCGGATCTGGCCGACTGGCCGGTTCTGACTCACGCTCCTAGCCGGACGCGACCGGCGGCGGGAGGGTCCGGCTCAGCCAGGCGGCGCGTCGCCGGGAAAGGTCCTCAGGCGGGTGCCTCGGATCTGAAGATCCCCGCTCGAGCTCGGGATCGTCGGCCATGAGCGTCGTTGCCGTCTCGGGGTCGGCGTCGAAGATGCCGATGCCCGAGATCTCGTCGTCGCCGACGGGGCAGACGATCGGCATGAGGCGAGCCCCCTGCAGCGCCATGTTGCGCCGTCCGTGCTCCCACGCGATCGGTCTCGAGCGTTCCGGCGAGTGGTGCGGGGTCGGGCCTGAGAGCACGAGGGTGTACCGCGTGCCGCCGAGAGGCGGTCGTGGATGTCGGCGTCGGTGATCTGGTCGCGCTCGATCTCGACGTCGACCGGTTGCTCCGTGCCCGGCTCAGCGGATCGGAGGGAGGGGGTCGCCGGTCTCGACGACCGTCTTCAGGCTCGAGAGGATGTACGACCATCCGCGGACGTTCGCCGCCGTCTTCGGCGAGCGGTCGAGGCGGTCGTGCACGAGGGTGAGCTTGGAGAACCCGCCCGGCTGGGGCTCGATCTCCCAGGTGACCCTGCTCTCTGGCTCGGCGGCCAGCTCGGGGTCGTAGAGGCTGCGCCACGTGTGCACGAGGCGGCGCGGGGGCTCGCACTCGAGAATCGTGTTGTCGCCCCAGACGTCCGACCCGTCCGGCGAGAGACTGCGCAGCTTGGCACCCACCTCGTAGGTGGAGCTGACTCTGGCACCGTGGAAGAACTTCGCCACGATGGCCGGGTTCGTGATGGCGTCCCAGACCTGCTCCGGGGGAGCCTTGATGTAGAGCTCGTAGAGCTGGGTCGTCCCGTTCGGTGGTGCCTCGGTGGTCATTGATTTGCCTCCAGCTGGTCTTTCAAGTCGAGCAGCGCAGCCGCAGCCCGGTCGCGGTACTTGTCGATCCAGCGCTCGTAGATGAGCCGGATCGGGATGGGGTTGAGGTAGTGGAACTTGTGGCGGCCCTGCCTTCTCGTGGCGACGAGCCCGGCCGCCTCGAGCACGGAGAGGTGCCGCATCACGCCGAACCGGGTCAGCTGAGGCACCTCGGCCTCGAGCTCCCCGAGGGTCATGCCGTCGTGCTCGAAGAGCCGGTCGAGCAACAGTCGGCGAGTCGGGTCGGCCAGTGCCTTGAACACCAGTTCCCCGTCGTCCATGGGACCACTATATGTGACAGTAAGCTCACGTGTCAAGAAGCGCACATATAAGGATCTGGCACGCGACCGACGATCCTGGCGCAAGCCTCGCCGCCCTGCGCACGGCAGCCCTAACCTGGCGGCGCGGCGACGGCCGGCGGTGCCGAGCGCCCGGGGGTCGTGACGGGGAAGGTGAAGATGGCTCGGGTTGTCGTGGGGCGGGAGGTGACCGCAGAGGAGTTGACCGCCGTGCTGGCCGGTCGTCTCGGACCTCGCGCCCGGATCGCGGTTGAGGGCGGCACTCGCTCCAACGGGACCCGCCTTGGCGTCCGCAGGGGAGCGTTGGCGGCGGCCGTGGTGCACCTCGTGCCAGCGGGCGGGCGGAGCGAGCTACGGATCCGTGGCGCCGGCTGGAGCCTGCTGCTGAGAGCCGTCAACGAGCTCGGCATCGCCCGGTCCGTCGCCCGGATCCTCCGGACCGCGCCCGAGCTCGGCTCGGGGGCAGCCGCACCCGCTGGGCGGGCCGGCGAGGGCGAAACCCGCGTAGGGGGGCCCGCCAGGGATGGCCACCGGCTCGCGCTGGAGCTCCGAGGTGTCCATCGGCACTACGGCTCCGTCGAGGCGGTGGCGGGGATCGACCTCACCGTGCGGATCGGCGAAGTCGTCGCCTACCTCGGCCCGAACGGGGCGGGCAAGACGACCACGATCGACATGATCCTCGGTCTCGCACGGCCGAGTGCCGGCAGCGTGGCGGTGCTCGGGCTCGACCCGGCCGAGGCCGTCCGGCGAGGGCTCGTCTCGGCGGTCATGCAGGCCGGGGGGTTGCTGAAGGATCTCACGGTGGCCGAGACCGTCGAGTACGCCTCCCTCCTGTTCCCGGCCACCCGCCCGGTCGACGAGGTCATGGCGCGGGCCGGGCTTGACGGGATCGCCGACCGCCGCGTGGGGCGCTGCTCGGGAGGCGAGCAGCAGCGGCTTCGCTTCGCGATGGCCCTGTTGCCCGACCCGCAGCTGCTCGTCCTGGACGAGCCGACACAGGGGATGGACGTCGAGGCCAGGCGGGAGTTCTGGTCGGCGATCCGCGAGGACGCCGCAGCCGGGCGGACGATCCTGTTTGCCACGCACTACCTCGAGGAGGCGGATGCCCATGCGGACCGCATCGTCGTCCTGAGCCGGGGGCGGATCGTGGCGGACGGGACCCCGGCGGAGGTGAAGGCCATGGCAGCAGGGCGGACGGTCCGGGCCCGGCTCAAAGGGGCGAAGCGCGACGAGCTCGCCGGTCTCCTCGGGACCGACGTCGAGGTGCGCGGCGAGACGGTGATCGTGCAGACCTCCGACTCCGATGCCGTCGCCCGGCGGCTGCTCAACGAGACGGCGGCGTTCGATCTTGAGATCACGGCACAGGGGCTCGAGGACGCCTTCGTCGCGCTGACGGGCGGCGACCAAGCGGCGCCTCCGGCGACCCTCGGGCCCGAAAGGGACCACTGATGAGAGCAACCGCCCTGCCACCCGACCCCGCCGGCCCCACGCCACCGCAGCTGCCCCTTGGTGGCCTGCGCCCTCGGCTCGTCCGTCTCGAGGTGCGCCGGCTCGTCCGTAACCGCCGGACCCTCATCTTCACGATGGTCGTCCCGGCGATGTTCTTCCTGATCTTCGGGCTCGACTCGCGCTACGCCCTCGGGCGCGACGGCGCCGGCAACGTCTCGGCCTCGATCCTGATCTCGATGGCGCTCTACGGCGCCGTGCTGGCCACGACGAGCGGCGGAGCGATGGTCTCGGTGGAGCGGGCCGCAGGGTGGAGCCGGCAGCTGCGCATCACGCCGCTCCGTCCTGCGGCCTACGTGGCGACGAAGATGGCGTCGTCGATGGTGCTCGGGGCCGTGTCGGTCGCGGTCGTCTACCTGGTGGCGGCGGCCACGCGCACACCGTCCATGCCCGCCTGGGTATGGGCGGTCACTGCAGGGGCGGTCTGGGCAGGCTCGCTGCTGTTCGCGGCGTTCGGGCTGTTCATCGGCTATCTGTTCCCGTCAGAGAACGTGATGCAGGTCATCGGCTTCGTGCTCATGCTCTTCTCCTTCGGCGGGGGCCTGTTCATCCCGCTCAGCCAGTTCTCGCCCGGGCTCCGGACCCTTGCCCGCTTCACGCCCCTCTACGGCCTCAACCAGCTCGTCCACTACCCCCTCACCCAGTCCGGGTTCTCCTGGGAGTGGGTGGCCAACCTGATCGTCTGGCTGGCCGTCTTCACCGCCGGAGCGATCCTGCGCCTTCGCCGCGACACCGGCCGCGTCTGAGCGGCGGTGGCTGCAGCAGGCCGTGTCGGCGCGCGGCGTGGTGCATGGTGGTGGGGTGAAGGTCGCCGTCGTTGGAGCGAGCGGGTTCGTCGGGAGGGCCCTTGCCGCCGCTCTTCTCGACGAGCAGCACGAGGTCACCGTGATCTCGCGCCGCGCCCCGCGGATCGCCGG
>DATGKK010000116.1:0-22098 GCA_035294725.1 Acidimicrobiales bacterium
GGGTTCCACGGGAGAGCCGTCCTCGAAGGTGAGGTCGGCATGGCAGAGGGCGGTCTTCGGGTGCCAGGGCACGAGGCGAAGGCTCGAGAGGTCGGGCCTCAGCACGAAGTCGCCGTAGCCGCTCTCCCACGAGGAGATCGCGTAACCGCCGACCGTGGACATCTCGACGTCGACGGCCATGAGATAGCTGCATCCCTCCGTCGCGTGCGCCACCACCTCATCGAGGAAGAACCGGCCGTCGCACCGCTTCCCCTGCAGCCGCCCCTGCATGTCGGTGATGACGACGAGCACGGTGTCGATCGCCCCTTCGGCGACCGCCTCCTCCAGCTCGCGGATGGCTAGGTGTCCCTCGTAGCGGCTCACACGACCTCCTCGCGCCGGGGCCGGAGCGGCCGGTCCCGTTCCCGACCGAGGCTACGCGCCCGTCCGGATCAGAGGCCCTTCGTCGCGAGGATCCGGGCGACGTCCGCCCGCACGGTCGCCATCGGGAGCTGGCCGGAGGAGACCGCCTGCTCGAGGTCGGAGAGCGCGACCGGGAAGTCCGAAGGGGTCGTCACCATCGCCATGTCGGCGCCTGCCTCGATCGCCTTCACGACGGCCTGCGGGCCCGAGTAGCCGGCGTCGGCGATCGCCCCGGCATCGAGGCTGTCCGTCACCGTCATCCCCGTGAAGCCCAGTTGGCGCAGATAGCCGTAGGCGAGCGGGTTGAGCGAGACCGGCATGCTCCCCCAGGTCGGCTCGATCGCGTTGCACATCATGACGACCGGGACACCGATCGAGATCGCCGTCCGGAAGGGCAGCAGGTCGTTCGTCATCTCGCTCAGCGGTGGCAGCGTCGCTGACGAGAGATCCGTGTCGGCAGGTGCCTGGCCGAGGCCCGGGAAGTGCTTCGCCGTTGCGATCACCCCGCCGGCACGCAGACCCTCGATGAAGGCGGCGCCGTAGGTCGCCGCCGTCCTGCCGTTGGCGCTGAAGCTTCGCTCGCTCTCGTCGGCGACCGTGTCGCTTGGGCTGGCGGTGTCGAGCACGGGGGCGAGGTCCATGTTCACGCCGAGCCGGGCCATCGCCCGAGCCTGGGTCGTGACGAGGGCCTGCACCTCGCGCGGCGACATCGTCGCCGGCATCGTGCGGGGAGCCGGGATCGAAGGGGCTGGCAGCACGTTGGCGAGGCGGGCGATGTCCCCGCCCTCCTCGTCGGTCGAGACGAGCACCTTCACCGCGGCGTCGGACTGCAGGCTCGCGATCCCGGCGGCGATCGCGGGACCGGAGCCCGCGGGAGGGGCCCCGAAGAGGACGAGCCCGCCGGCGCCGGCACGGACCTCCGGCGCTGCGGCGCCGAGGTCGCTGAACGACGCCCCCACCATGATGAGCTGGGCGAGGTACTGCTGCTCGGTCCAACCGGCGGTGACGGAGGAGGTGGTGGTCGTCGTCGGGCTCGTGGTCGTGCTCGTCGCCGTGGGCGGGGGCGCGCTCGTGCTGGTGGCGTGAGTCGTGGTCGGCTGGCGGGAGCGCGAGGTGGCCGTCGGGCGGGTGCCAGCGCGCGTCGTCCCGCATGCGGCGAGCACCACGGCGATCCCAAGGGCGACTGCGAGGACGCGCCTGCGAGCACGCCGTTCAGGCGGGATCCGCCGGTCCACTCGACCAGCCTAGGAGGGCCGGGCTCCAATGTGGTGCCAGCGCGGCGACCGCTGGGGTGGCAACATGGGAAGACCGAGGCGAGGGAGGCGCGATGAGCTTCACGCGAGGTTTGCTGCCGAGGTCGGTGCGGTTCGCGATGCACCCGGTCCGCTACTGCGTCGGCAGGGCCAGGCGGCAGCTCACCCCCCGGCCGATCCGCACGCTGCAGTACGCCCGCCACCCCATCGGCACGGCCACGACACGAGCCGGCCGGACGCTGCGGCGGTCGCTGTTCAAGTAGCCCCCGTCCCCGGGACGCGGCAGGGGCCGCCCGAGCCCATGCTCAGGGCGGCCCCGCACTCGTCCGTGCCTTCGGGACGGACGCTTCGACCCTCCCCTCAGCGGGTCGAAGCACAGGTCGGTATCGGCCCTCCGCCTCGGGTGCTTGAGACCCGTTCGGTGGCTCCCGGGCGTCGCGGCGACCAGCCGGGAGGGTGCGGGCGCGACACAAGGGACAACCCGGGTGGACGGGTTGCCCCTCGTCTCGATGACCTCGCCTGCCCGTCAGCTCCGGCCGAGGTGCGAGAGTGGGTATCGACGGGTCGCCGAGCGGACTTGAGCGGTCGGAGGGCCCGGTGGAGCCGGCAGTGCGCGGAGGAGAGGGACCCCTGATGAGTGCCGCCGAGATCGACGAGTACCTCGCCCAGCTCGACGAGCCGAAGCGATCGACCCTCGAGCACCTGCGCCGTTCGATCCTCGCCGTCGTCCCGAATGCCGAGCAGGGCATCTCCTACAGGTGCCCGGCCTTTCGGGTCGGCGGTCGCGTGATCGCCGGTTTCGCCGCCTTCACGAACCACCTGAGCTACCTCCCCCACAGCGGTTCGACGCTCGCAGAGCTCGGCGACGAGCTCACCGGGTACTCCATGACGAGAAGCGCCCTCCACTTCGGCGTCGACACGCCGCTGCCAGACGAGCTCGTAGCTCGTCTCGTCACGGCCCGGCTGCGCGAGGCGGGATTGACCGAAGCCTCCTGAGCGGCCCGCTCAACCACATCCGGCGCTCACACGTGTAGAAGATGATGGAGCCGCTGGCGGGATGAGACCGCGGACGGAGAGGTTGTCGGCGCCGGCCCAGCCGGCCCTCGGCTCGTTGGAGGAGCTGTTCCGCTCGAGCTACGCCGGCCTCGTGCGGATGGCCTCGGTGATCACCGACGATGCGAGCGACGCCGTGCAGGAGGCCTTCGTCGAGGCGTACCGGCGATGGGAGCAGGTGCGAGGCTACGAGGACCCCGTGGGCTGGCTCCGGCGCGTCGCGATGAACAAGGCGCTCGACCGATCGCGCCGGCGGCGTACGGAGCGGCGATTGGCGCCCCGGCTCGTCAGGGGTGAGGCGGGCGTCTCCGAGGGATCCTCGGCAGTCCGTCTCGACGTCAGAGCGGCCATCCGCCACCTTCCCGAGCGCCAGCGCCTTGCCGTCGTCCTGTACTACCTCGGCGACCTCTCGATCGAGGAGGTGGCGGCGGTGATGGGAGTCTCCGCCGGCACGGTGAAGGCCGCGTTGCACGCGGCCCGGCGACGGCTGCAGACCTTCTTGGAGGTGGAACCATGAACAGCGACGGCGACCGCCTGCGATCCCTCGTCACTTCGGCCGTCACGGCAGTGGAACCCTCGCCGGCCGAGCTCGACGCGCTCTGGGCGTCGATCGCCGAGCGGGCCGGCGCAGCCGGTGCGCAGCCGGCGGGCCGGCACCGGCCGTGGAGGTCACCACGGCGACTGGCAACCCTTGCCGTCGTCACCGCCGTGACCCTTGCTGCCGTCATCGTGCCGCTCTCGGTTCGCGCGGCGGGCCCCCGCCGGCTGCCGCCGGCGTCGGCCGGCGCCCCCTTCGACTCGTCGCCGCTCGTCGACACCGCTCTCACTCCGCCTGGCTGGTCTCCCGTGGCGCTCGGGGACGCACAGATCTCGGTGCCCGCCTCGTGGTTGCTCCAGCGACGCGACGAGACGCAGTGCCTGGGTCGTGGCCGGCACGTGGGAGGCTGGGTCTTCGTCGGCGAGCGAGCTACCTCGCTCACCTGCGGGCCCGGTGGCTCGAGCCGACCGGAGAACGTCGTCTCGATGGTGAAGGCCGCACATCCGGTAGCCGAGTCGGGACCATCTCCTCGCGCCCGATGGGCATTCGGGGTCGAGGTCACGGCCTCCGGCCCGCTCGCGGCCAAGGTGCTCGACACCTTGACCCGGTCGCCGCTGTCGGTGGTGCTCTCCCGTCGCGACGTCGCCGCCCCGGCCAGCTGGCGCACGATCAGCTTCGGCGGCGTCACTCTCTCCGCGCCACCCGAGTGGCGGGAGCTGCACCGGGACTACTGGCTCGGCTGCCCTCCTACGCTCCTGCGAGCCACCGTCCTGCTCGACACGGCGTCGGTGAACGCGAGCGGTTTCTCCTGCCCCGGGTATCCCGCGACGGCCGGCGATGAGGCCGCTGTGCCCGGCCTGACCATT
The DNA here is from genome assembly GCA_035294725.1 of Acidimicrobiales bacterium. Lineage (GTDB taxonomy): Bacteria > Actinomycetota > Acidimicrobiia > Acidimicrobiales > Bog-793 > DATGKK01. Next base: position 4,113 of record DATGKK010000116.1, read on the forward strand.
GCGGCTGGCCGCTACGTGGCGAGGCCCAAGCCATCGGCTCGCTGTTGGTCGGCCCGCGGCCTCGGTGTCTGCGTGGAGCCGTCAGCGGACCAGAGCGCCGTGCTCACGCTCTCGGTCGGGGTGCCCGGCGTCGCGCACCCGGTCGTGATCGAGCTCGGCCTGGCCGGCTCCGGCGCAGTCCCGCGAGCGATCCTCGACTCGCTCCGTCCGACCCGTCCGGCAAAGACGCTCGCCGAACCGGCTTGCCGACCCTCGCAGCTCTCGCTCGCACTCGGGACCTACGGCGTGGCAGCCGGCTCGTTCTCCGAGACGCTGGTCTTCACCGACGCCTCTCCGGCACCTTGCGTGCTCTCGGGTTGGCCGCGCGTCGACGTCTCGGGACCAGCCGCCCGAAGGGCCCGTATCGTGCTCGTGACCGACAGCCCACCCGGCAGCCCGACCTCGACCCCGGTCACGCTCGAGCCGGGTGGGGCGGCATCGATCGCCCTCTACGGCGCCGACTGGAACGCTTGGGCGAACACCGCGTGTCGAGAGAGCTCGACCGTGTTCGTCACGCTGGCGTCGTCGCCCTCGCGCCTGCGGGCACCGCTCAAGGTGCCGGACTGCGGGCTGTTCGACCTTGCGCCCTTCGTGCCTGGGCGTTCGGACCACAGGTGGTGGAGCGCCATCGTCGACCGAGGGTCCGGACGCGGCTGAGACGCAAGTCCCGCCCGGGCGAGTCCACGGTTGCTCCGGGATGAGAGTGTCGTCGCCGAACCGGAGGCGACCTTCGAGTCGGGAACGCTGAGCGTCGTGATCCGCATCCTCGTGAGCGCTTGCCGGATCCTCGACTTCACCGTCCCCTCCGGCTCTCCGAGGTGCTCGGCTACCCGACTCGGCTCGGCGACGTTGCTCCGCCGTGTTGACGCATCCCTCGCCGCGAGGGGCGAGTGCCGGCCGCCGGCCGGGCCCTGCGCAGTCGAGATCGGCATCCGGTGGCGTGCCGTCCCAAGTCTCGGCATGACATCGGCGACGGAGGGTGGTTGAAAGCTCACGCGATGCGGCTGCCTCACCCGGCTCGCTAAGTAGCGCGTGCCGGTCGAACTGCAGGCAAGTACAGGGAGTGTTGCTCGTGTTCGCGGAGGATGGCCATACGGCGGTCGAGCGGCGTGGCTCTCATTCGGGTCGGGCTCATCCAAGGAGCACTGTGGCTCCGAACAGTTGATGGGGGAGCGAGCGTGCTTGCCGCGAACACCGGAGGAGTGAGGTACCCACGACAGGCCTGCGGCACCCCCGATCACCTACAACTGGAGGCAACAGATGGAGCCATTCTCCCGACGAACGTTCCTCAAGCAGACGGGGACGGGTGCCACGGCCCTGGGGGCACTCTCGGCGTTGCCGAAGCTGCCCTTCGTGCGCCGGCCGCGTCGGCCGGCTGTTCACAGCTCCGGCGTCGCCCGGCCCGCCGGGCGGGCGCAGGACTCTTCGCTCGTCGTCTACGTGCCCGACCCTGACGGGGGCCGGGTCTACCTCATGTTCGGCACCCGCGAGGTCGTCCAGCACGACCGGGACCTCGTGGAACGTCTGCTGCAAGCGGCGCGCTGACCGCGAGCTCACCCCATCCCAACAACCTGAACAAGAGGTGCTCATGTCGTCCCACCGTGAAGCGCCGGCGATCTCCAAGGATCCCGTCGCCGACAGCACTGACCTTTACGCATTCGTCAGCCCGGATCGCCCCGATACCGTGACGATCATCGCCAACTACTTGCCCCTCGAGCTGCCCTCGGGAGGCCCGAACTTCTTTGAGTTCGGCGACGACGTCCTCTACGAGATCCACATCGAGACTCCGAGTGGCACTGGAGACGATGCCCACGACGCCCCGGGCATCATTTACCAATTTCGGTTCGAGACGCGCGTCGGGGACCCTGCTACGTTTCTGTACAACACCGGCCCGATCACGTCGATCTCCAGTCCCAGTTGGAACCGGAAGCAGTTCTACTCCGTGACCCGCGTCATGGGCGACAGCGTCGAGTCCCTTGGGACCGACCTGCCGTGCTGCCCGTGCAACGTGGGGACGCACTCCACGCCCGACATGGCCACGCTGACCCAGCAGGCCACGGTGACGCTGCCGTCAGGGGAGACGGTGTACTGCGGCCAGCGGGCCGACGCCTTCTACGTGGACCTCGGTTCGGTCTTCGACCTTGGCGACCTGCGCCCGTTCCAGAACTACTTCCTCCTTCCGAGCTCGCCTCAGCCGGGAGTGAACGCCATCGCTGGGTTCAACGTCCACACGATCGCGATCCAGATCCCGATGTCGCTCCTGAGCCCCGGCCAGTCGAGCGGTAGCGGCTCCAACCCCACGATTGGCGTATGGACTTCGGCAAGCCGTCAGCGGGCCTCCATCCTCGGCGAGGGATCTCACGGCCCTTGGGTGCAGGTGTCGCGTCTCGGCAATCCCCTCGTCAACGAGGTGATCATCCCGATGGGGGCAAAGGACGAGTGGAACTCGCAGCCACCGAGCTCGGACATGACGACCTTCCTCGACTACTTCACCCAGCCGGGGCTGGCGAGCCTGCTCCCTGTGCTGTACCCGAACGCCTTCCCGAACCTGCAGCAGCTGGTGGCGTCGGGAGCACCGAGGACGGACCTCGAGGCGATCCTCCTCACCGGGATCCCGAGCGGCATCGTCCCAGGGTTCCAGAACTCGACCGGCAACATCCAGGGCGACATGCTGCGCCTCAACATGTCGATCCCACCCTCGTCGAGCCCGAGCATCCTCGGCCTGCTCGGTGGCGATCCTGCCGGGTTCCCGAACGGGAGGCGAGTCTTCGACGACGTGACGAGCATCGAGCTTCGCGCCGTCGCCGGGGTCACCTACGCCCTGGTCGACCCGTCCTTCACCCCGGACGCCGCCGCGGGTTTGCTCTACGACGTCGTCGACCCGGCCAGCAGCAGCCCGTCAGCACTGAGCGCGATCGGGGTGACGTTCCAATCGCAGTTCCCGTACCTGTCACCAGGCTGGGACGGCTTCGAGCACCCGGAACCGACGGGCGTGCTCCTGTCCGTCTGACCCGGTCATGCAACCCGAGAGCGCAGCCCCGACCGCTCCCGTAGGGGCCGCCTGCATCGACGTTGGCCGAGACCGTGGCGCTCTCGTTCTCAGATCTGACGAGGGGCACGTCGGCCTCGAGGTGGAGATCTATCGTGTCGGCCAGCCGGAACGGCGCACCCATGTATGGGTGCTCCCCCGGCTGGCCCCGGCCGGGATCGTGTACGCGGCGCTCTTTCCGAGCATGCCTGCCGGGCACTACGTCGTGCTGAACACCGAGGGAGTGCCGTTGCGTGAGGTGGAGGTGGCTGCCGGAACCGTCACCACGGCCGACTGGATGTGATCGGCCAAGACCTCTCAGTTCTCAGCACGCGCCGCTGTGCACAGGGCGGAGGAGCCGCCCGGCGGTCTCGTCGACCCGCGGCACGGCTAGCAGCCACGCCCGGCTGTCAGGCGGCGCGCTGCTGGACGCGTGGAAGGTCGCGTCGGCGTCCGCCTGGACGAGCCGGAAAGGGTGCCGAGCCGGCGCCTTGAGGTGCACAGCCGAGCAGTTAGCGCCGCCTCCGCCTCCGGCGTCTTTTGGGCCGAGGGCTCAGCCAGTAGCCCCACGCACGGGCACGACGCACGCTGCGCGGCATCCAGCGGTGTCGGAGAGGGTGGCGCAACCGGTAGCCCCACACGGCTGCCACCCTAGAGTCAGAGGGGACTCTCCGCGCGATCCGGCGTCGCCAGGGCCATGATGGCCGAGATGCAGCTGCCCTGGCTGTAGGAACCCTCCGACCGGACTCGCTTTCCGGAGGCGGAGTCCCGGAGCCGCTCGTCCAGCGAGTGCGTACTGCTGAGGAGGGGGACCGCCAGCATCCGAGCAACTCGAGCGCGCCGCGGCACCCCCTTTGCATCCTCACGGCCGCGCTCAGACGAGCAGGGTCTCCACCTCGTAGCGCGCAATCTGAGAGTCGGCAGTGACAATCCGTAGCCGCAAGCCGCGAGCCTGCGCCACGAGGAGCCGATCGAAGGGATCGCGATGCAGACGGGGTAACGCTCCAGCGGCGAGAGCGTGGGTGTGCTGCACCGGGAGTGGCTCCGCCCCGATCGCCCGCATGCGGTCCGGTACGTAGCGCTGAGGATCCTCTGGGAGATCGAGCCTCCCGAGCTGAACCTTGATCGCGATCTCCCAGGAGCTGGCAGCAGAGAGGAACAGTTGGTTGCCAGGGTCCTGCAGGGAACCGATGTGCGGTCCAAGCCGCTCGGGTTCGGCCAGTAGCCAAAGAAAGACATGGGTGTCGAGCAGCAGCCGCACGCTCAGGCCTCGAAGCTCTCCAGGAGGTCGTCGTCGAGCGCTGCGTCGAAGTCGTCGGGGACGACAAAGCGGCCGCGATCGATCCCGAAGGCCCGAGGAGTCACCGCACCGAGCGCCACGAGACGAGCGGCCGGCTCGCCGCGTCGGGTAATGACGACCTCCTCACCTGCGGCAACATCATCCAACAGCCGCGACAGGTGGGTCTTGGCCTCGTGGACACCAACGGACTTAGTCATGGACTAAGTCTAGCCGGATGGGCTGAAGGAGACCTTGGCGTCAAAGGTGATTGGTCCACTCGCCAAGCGAGCTCGGTGGTGTTGGCGGCCAGGCTGTCTGCACACCACCCGGCAACTCTTGGTAGCCACGGACGGGCCGCAATCGTTGAGCACGGCGGTGCTCTCGATCGCCTGAGCACGCTCAGTCCCGCGTGAGCTCAGCGACGGCCCTCTTCGCGCAGGCGTCGTCGACGAGGTCCTTCCCCTCCGCCGCACCGGCGATGAGGGCGGCGGTGGCGGCGTTGTTGAGCGCCCGAGGAAGACCGTTCGAGACGCGATGCAGGCGCGCGACGGCGTCGTCGGCGAAGAGCGGCTCCTCCCTGCCTGCGAGTGCCTGGTGGTGTCGCAGGTAGGCAGCTGACTCGCCGAGATCCATCGCCTCGATCGAGAACCTCGTGGCGATCCGCTGGTCGAGGGCGGCGAACAGGCCCATGCGCAGCTGACGGTTGAGCGTTGGCTGGCGACGAGGATACCGGCGAAAGGCGAAGCGGAGTCCATTTCGGAGTTGGTGAGGAGCCGCAGCTCTTCGAGCTGGGCCGGCTCGAGGAGGTGGGCCTCGTCGACGACGAGCACGACGCGCCGGTGCCGCTCGGCTGCCTCGGCGGCGAGCAGGTCCGCCGCCTGGGCCATCAGCTCTGCCTTCAGGTATCTCGGCTCGGCACCGAGGGAGCGCACGATCGTGACGTAGAGCCCCTGAGTCCCAAAGGCCGGGTTGGCGATGTAGATCACCTGGTGGCGGGTCGGGTCGAGCGAGGAGACGGCGGCGCGCAACCGAGATGGTCTTGCCCGCCCCGCCGTCCCCCGTCACGACCCCGAGGGCGGACTCGACGATGCAGAAGTTGATGCGGGCGACGGCCTCTTGGTGGGCCGGAGGTAGAGGTCCTTGGCGGCGATCGACTTCCCGAACGGTGTCCGGGTGAGACCGAAGTGGGCCACCCACGGCGCCCGGCTCATCGGGCCTGCTCGGCATCGTCCTCGGCGAACATGGCGAGCTGGGCGAAGTCGATCTTCTGGCCCGTGCCGGCGGCGGAGGACTCATGGGCGGCGGCGACGAGGCCGAGGTAGTCGACCCCGGTCTGCTCGGGCTCGGGACGAGCCGCCTGGGGGACGGCTGGATGGACGTGGCGGCGGGTGACGAAGGGCCTCGCCACCCCGGCGGGGCACCCCTCCAAGTAGACGTCGATGCGGGTCAGGTCCTCCGGGTCATAGCGCAACTCGACACGCCGTCCGACAAGGGCGGGGTCGACGGCATAGTGCGATGACAAAGGGACGGCAACCACCCTGCTCACTGCTCGCCAGCGACTCCATGCAAGCCCTGAACGAGGGCCCTCCGGTCGGGCTGCCGGGATTTGAACCCGGGACCTCTTGACCCCCAGTCAAGCGCGCTAACCAAGCTGCGCCACAGCCCGTCGACCGCTGCCCCTTCCAGGACGGCGCAGACGCTGGCGGGTACCCTATCGCGATGGCGCAGCGGGCTCGGGACGCGAGCTCGACGGATCGCCTTGCAGGCGGGGGCGCACCCGGGCGAGTCAGCGAGTACGCGTTCTCGGCGTCGCGGGGCTTCTTGCCGACATGAGACGACGCAGGGTCATCGGCACGGGCACCTTCGCTGGGCTGCTCGCAGGGTCGCTCCTGCTCGCCGGCTGTGGCGCGGCGGCCCTCCCACCCCGCAGCCACCCGTCCCGGCTGGCAGACGCGACCGCACCGGGCGGATCGACCGGGTCGAGTCGCTCCGGCTCCCGAGCACCGATAGGCCCGAGCCGGCGCGAACTGGCGCGGCGGCGCGCAGCGGTGCTGCTCGCGCGAGCGGTACTTCCCCCGGGTGGCAAGTACGTCACGACCGAGCCCGCGGGCGACTGCCACCACCTGAGCCAGCCGATGCAGACCGTCGGCAACCCAGACTCCGTCGATCTCCACCGCTTCGCCGTGGCACCTGGCTCGGCAGCGACCCTCGACCAGTGGGTCGCCGCCCACCTTCCAGTCGGCTCGACGGCGGCTGGGAGCGGCACCATGGGACAGTACGGCGTGACCTACGAGTGGGACGAGACCTTCTCCTGGCCTACCGAGGGCCCGGTCTTCCAGCTCGAGTGGCTGCAGGTACAGCTCGCGCAGCTCAACTGCCCGTCTGCTGGAGCGCCCGGCGGGGCCGACGAGGTCGGGATCCGGGTGGACGCCACCGTCTCGTACTACCCGGCCCGTGTGCAGGACGACTACGTCGCCCAGGGTGCGAGCGAGATGACGGCCGTGCTGACGCCGGAGATGAACCCCGGTGAACCGGCTGGCATGCGGGTCGTGACCCACGACCGGGCCGTCATCGCCGCCATCATCCGCCGCATCGACGCCGCGAAAGCAGAGCCTCCTGGGATGTTCAGCTGCCCGGTCGACACCGGAGGCATCCTCACCCTCACCTTCCGCCGTGCCGGGAGCAGCACGCCGTACGCCACGGTGGTTGCCGACGCAACCGGGTGCCAGACGATGACCATCCGCCGTGACGGCAGGGCCGTGACCCCGGCCCTCGAGGCGGGAGGGTTCGTCTCCTTCGTGGAAACAGAGCTGCACCGCAGCCCTCCGCCTCTCAGCTGAGCGTCGCCGTGCGGGGAGGCTCGAGGCGCTTGCGGGGCACCCCGGTAGGCTCTCGAGGATGCCGATCTACGAGTTCCGCTGCAGCGAGTGTGGGGCCGTCTTCGACGAGCGGCGTGCAGCCGCTGACTCCGCGGCACCCGCTCCCGCCTGCCCGAACGGGCACGTAGCGACCCGCCGGGTGCTGTCGGTGTTTGCGTCCGTCGGCAGCTCGGCGGCTGTACCCGGCCCCGCTGCGCCGCCTGCGGGTGGGGGCTGCGGACCAGGCTGCGCCTGCGCCGCGAACGGCTGAGCCCGCAACCGCAAGGGGGCCGCCCGCACCCGGCAGCTTCCGGGCGTCAGGGTGCGATACTCGGGTCGTGGAGCGGGTGGCGGTGGTGGGCTCCGGTGGCGCGGGCAAGTCGACGTTCGCGAGGAAGCTCGGCGAGCGGAGCGGCCTGCCGGTGCTCCATCTTGATGGCCTCTTCTGGAAGCCGGGTTGGGCCGCGACGCCGCACGACGCCTGGGTCGCCCTCCAGCGCGAGCTCGCCGCCGGCGACCGCTGGATCATGGACGGCAACTTCGGCTCCACGCTCGAGGTCCGGCTCGCCCGGGCGGATAAGGTGATCGTGCTCGAGCCGCCGAGGCTCGTCTGCATTGCCCGGGCCGCGCGGCGCGTTCTTGGCAACCTCGGCTCGGCAGTGCAGGCGGAGGGGTGCGCAGAGCGCTTCGACGCGGAGTTCTTCAAGTGGATTTGGCGGTTTCCCCGCGACAGCCGGCCGAGGCTCGAGGCCGTCATCGACCAGCACCGCGACCACCTCGAGGTGGTCCGGCTCCGATCCCGCAGGGCGGTGAGGCGCTACCTGCAGGACGTGGCGAGGTGAGGAGCTACGCCTTGGCGAGCTCTCGCCTCAGTCCGAGAGCTCGGTGCTCTGCGCATGCAGCAGCGATGGGGAGTCGCCATCAAGGTCGGCCCGCGGCCGGACCTTGATCAGATGTGGTGGACCAGCCAGGAGATCCCCTGGTAGAGCCGGTAACCGAGGTAGACCACCGATCCCACCACCATCACCTTGAAGTGCCAGGGGGCACGCGCTTGGTGCTCCTCCTCGTCTTCCTCGTCACCGCCCTCCTCGGGGTCTTGGCCGCCCTCGAGCTGCTCGCTGCCCGGCTCCTCGCTGCGTTCAGCGACCTCCTCGTCCACCTCTTCCTCGTGACGGCGCGCCCTGTCCCCCGCCGGACGGCGCCTCGACCGGCCGGAGTCGCCGTCCGCTCGAGGAGCGGGACCGTGGCGGGGCTCGGACGGCGAGGCCATGGCGCTCACACGGGCGGGACGCCGTGGCGCCGGTCGGTGAGCCAGCGGCTCTTCTGTGCCGCCAGCCCGAACCGCCTCACGAGCTCGGCACGGAGCTGCTCGGGCTGGACGACGGCATCGACGACCAGATCCGACGCGAGCCGGAGCAGGTCGACGTCCTCCTCGTACTCGCGCCGGCGCTCGGCGACGAACTCCTCCCGCTCGATCGGGTCCTCGATAGCGGCGATGCGGTTGGCGAAGACCGCGTTGACGGCGGCCTCCGGACCCATCACGGCGATCTTCGCCGACGGCAAGGCGAGGCAGGCGTCAGGGGCGAAGGCGGGCCCGGCCATCGCGTACAGGCCTGCCCCGTACGCCTTGCGCAAGATGACAGAGATCTTCGGCACCGTGGCCTCGGACACGGCCGTGATCATCTTCGCGCCATGACGGATGATGCCTTCCCGCTCGACCTGCGTGCCGATCATGAAGCCCGGCACGTCCGCGAGGAACAACAGCGGGATGTTGAACGCGTCGGCGTTCCAGATGAACCTCGCTGCTTTGTCGGCCGAGTCGACGAAGAGCACTCCCCCCTTCGCCATCGGGTTGTTCGCCACGACGCCGATCGACCGCCCGTCGAGGCGCGCCCAACCGATGACGATCTCAGGGGCAAAGAGCGGCTTCAGCTCGAAGAACGAGCCCTCGTCGACGATGGCGTCGATGACGTCGTGCACGTCGTAGCCGGCGCTTGGCGCCTCTGGGATCGAGTCCGGCCCGAGCAGCGCGGCCGGGGGTGCCGCCTCTTCCCAGGGAGCCGCCTCCCGCCAGGAGCCGGGCAGGTAGGAGAAGTAGGCACGGGCCGCCTCGATCGCCGAGGCGTCGTCGGGGTAGAGGTTGTCCCCGCAGCCCGAGACGGTGGCGTGCATGCGGGCGCCGCCCATCTCCTCGAGATCGGTGTGCTCCCCCACGACCATCTCGGCCATGCGGGGCGAGCCGAGGTACATCGAGGCGTTGCCCTCCACCATGAAGACGACGTCGCAAAAGGCGGGGATGTAGGCGCCGCCTGCGGCCGACGGGCCGAACAGGCAGCAGATCTGGGGCACCCGACCGGAGAGCCGCACCTCGTTGTAGAAGATCCGCCCCGCTCCGCGCCGGCCGGGGAAGAGCTCGACCTGGTCGGTGATCCGGGCGCCTGCTGAGTCGACGAGGTAGAAGACGGGGAGCTCGTGCTCGAGGGCGAACTCGGTGAGACGGACGATCTTCTCCACCGTCCGCGCTCCCCACGAGCCCGCCTTCACGGTCGGGTCGTTCGCCATGACGCACACGGGCCGGCCGTCGACCCGACCCTCCCCCGTCACGACGCCGTCGGCGGGCAGGTCGTCGGCGGCCGCGTTGGCGAGGAGCGCGTCCTCGACGAACGAGCCCTCGTCGAGCAGGAGGGCGAGACGGTCCCGCACGAACAGCTTGCGCTGGGCGCGCAGCTTCTCTGCTCCGCGGGCGAGGTTGCCCTCGAGTGCCCGTGCGGTGGCAGCGGCGATCCGCTTCTCGGCCGTCACCGGGCCGCCTTCACCGGCCGGCGCGCCCCGGCCGCACCCTCACCCGGAGGTCGATCGGGGTCGGGCCGAGCTCGAAGCGCTCCCGGAGGTAGCGCTCGAGGTAGCGGAGGTAGGTGGGCTGCAGGCGGCGGGTCGCGAACAGGGTGACGGTCGGTGGGTCGACGGCGCCCTGCACGGCGTAGAGGATACGGGCGCCCGGGGCGGGATGGGCGCTCTGAGCGGCCCGCAGCGCCTCGTTGAGCCGGGAGGTCGGGATGCGGCGGTGGTAGGCGGCGATCGAGTCGGCGACGACGGGGATGAGGCGGTGCACGCCCATGCCGCTTCGCGCCGAGATCCGCAGCACAGGGGCGTAGCCGAGGAAGGCGAGCTTCTCCCCCACCTCCTCGTTCACCTCGAGGCGCCGCTCGGTGTCGAGGAGGTCCCACTTGTTGAGCAGGATGACCGCAGGGCTGCCCGAGGCGTCGACCCGCTCGGCGAGCCGCTGGTCCTGGTGGGTGACGCCCTCGGTCGCGTCGAGCACGAGCAGCGCCACATCGGCGTGGTCGAGGGCGCGCAGCGAGCGCACGAGCGAGTAGTACTCCGGGGCGTCCCCGCCTCTCGCGCGGCGCCGCATGCCGGCCGTGTCGATGAGGCGAAGGGTGCCGGCGTCGGTCTCGACGAGGGTGTCGATGGCGTCGCGCGTCGTCCCGGGCATGTCATGGACGACCGAGCGTTCCTCGCCGACGAGGCGGTTGAACAGGGTCGACTTCCCGACGTTCGGCCGCCCGACGATGGCGACGGCGATCGGCACGGCTTGGGCGCCCTCCGCCTCCGTGCCGTGCTCGCCGGCCAGCACCAGCTGCTCGCTGGCGGGCTGGCCCGCACCAGGCGGCAGGCGGGCCACGACCTCGTCGAGCAGGTCGCCGACGCCGCGGCCGTGGAGGGCGCTCACCATCTGCGGTGCTCCGAGACCGAGGCCGGCGAGCTCCCAGGCGTCGGCCTCCCTCCGTTCGGAGTCGACCTTGTTCGCCACCACGAGCACCTTGTCGCCGGCGCGGCGAAGGCGGCTCGCCACGTCGGCGTCCTCGCCGGTGATGCCGGTGGTGGCGTCGAGCACGAACAGGATGAGGTCGGCCGCCGCGACGGCCCGGAGGGACTGCTCGCTCACCTTCGCATCGAGACTGCCTCCTCCCTCGACGACCCCGCCCGTGTCGACGAGGCGGAACTGGGTGCCCGCCCACTCGCACTCGAGCTCGAGGCGGTCCCGGGTGACGCCCGGCTCCTCCTGCACGATGGCGACCTGCCGGCCGGCAATGCGGTTCGCGAGGGTGGACTTGCCGACGTTCGGCCGCCCGACCACGACGACGACCGGCAGGGCTCCCGCCGAGGCTCGCACGGGCGGCGAGCTCGTCACCGGGACCTGCTGTTCTCGAGGGCGCGCCGCAGCGAGACCCCGTCGGTCGGGACGACCTCGACGGGTCGTGGCAGGTCACCCACCTCGACCCCGTCGAGGAAGACGCCCTTCGACAGGCAGACGTCAGGGAGCAGGTACCGCCGGGCAGCGGGGGCTTCGGCGAGGGCGCGGCCCACGTCCTCGCCCGCGAGGAGGCCGGTGACGGCGATGTTGCCCCCGAAGAACTCGTTACGCACGGCCATCAGCTCCACCCCGGTGAAACCGGCCCGGTCGAGCAGGGGGCGGAGCACGGCGGCTCCGTACTCGCCCGTCACGACGGTGGCGGGGAGGCGACCATCCCCGAGCCGTACCGGCACCGCCGTGAGCGGGGCCCTCGGCGCCCGGTACCCCGAGGCGGGCGCGCCCTCCACCCACTGGAAGAAGCCCGAGGCGGCCGGTGCCGCCGCGCGCTCCCCGGCGAGCTCGAGCTCGAACGAGCGGGCCATTCCCACCCCGTTCTCGTGCTGGGGAAAGCCGTCGTACTCCTCGGCCTCGGGAAACTCCCTGCCGGCAAGGAGGTAGTACTCGTCGGAGGCGTGCACGAGCCGCCGGCCGAGAGCGGTGCGGAAGACCTCCTGCCACTCGGCGACCGCCTCCACGACGGCCTCGGCTTCGGCGCGGGTATGAGGGCGCATGGCCGGCTCGTTCGAGTGGCGGCTCACGCCGAGCGGGACCACGGCCACCGTGGCGAGCTCGGGATACTCGTCGAGCAGGCCCGCCAGGGTGTCGTGGAGGGCGGCGCCATCGTTGACGCCCGGGCAGACGACGACCTGCCCGTGCACCTCGATGCCGGCGTCGAGGAGGAGCCGCAGCCATCGCAGGCTGATCGCGCCCCGCCGGTTGCGGAGCATCCGCGCCCGGAGCTCGGGGTCGGTCGAGTGGATCGAGACGTAGAGGGGAGAGAGCCGCTGCTCGACGACGCGTTCCAAGTCGGCCTCGGTGAAGCGGGTGAGCGTCGTGAAGTTGCCGTAGAGGAAGGACAGCCGGTAGTCGTCGTCCTTCAGGTACAGGCTCCGGCGCATCCCCTTTGGCAGCTGGTAGATGAAGCAGAACTCGCAGTGGTTGTCGCAGGTCCGCACGCGGTCGAACACCGCCGAGGAGACCTCGGCGCCAAGCGGCTCGCCAGGCTGCTTCTGAACCGTCACCGCGACCTCGAGCCCGCCGCGCGCGAGCTCGAGGTCGAGGCGGGGCTCGTCCGCGAGGAGCTGGAACTCGATGATGTCTCGGGGCACCTGGCCGTTCATCGAGCGGATCTCGTCGCCCGGCACGAGGCCGGCACGCGACGCCGGCGAGGGGTCGGCCACGGCCACCACCTGGGGTAGTGGCATAGCGACAGGGTACCGTCGGTTAGCCTCACCCGGGTGCGAGTGGCAAAGGTGCTCCTGGCGCAGCCCCGCGGCTTTTGCGCCGGGGTCGAGATGGCGATCAAGGCGCTCTCGTGGATGGTGCGGGTCTTCGAGCCGCCCGTCTACTGCTACCACGAGATCGTCCACAACAAGGTGGTCGTCGAGGCCTTCGAGGCGCTCGGGGTCGTCTTCGTCGACGACGTCGCCGAGGTGCCGCCCGGCCGGCCGGTCATGCTCTCGGCTCACGGCTCGGCCCCCGAGGTCGAGGCCGAGGCCGGCCGTCACGGGCGGGTCGTCGTCGACGCCTGCTGCCCCCTCGTCACGAAGGTCCACCACGAGCTGAAGGTGCGGGCGCGCAAGGGGTACACGGTCATCTACGTCGGCCACTCCGGCCACGAGGAGGCCATCGGCACGATGGCCGTCGCGCCGGAGGCGGTCCGCCTCGTCGAGAGCGAGGAGGACGTCGCCGCCCTCGAGATCCCAGTGGGTGAACCGGTCGCCCTCCTCGCCCAGACGACGCTCGCCCACGACGAGTGGTCCGGGATCGTCGAGCGGGCAAAGGAGCGCTACCCCGAGCTGTGGATGCCGGGGCGCTCCGACCTCTGCTACGCGACGACGAACCGCCAGGCGGCGATGCGCGCCCTCGCCCCCCGTTGCGATGCCGTCGTCGTCATCGGCTCTGCCAACTCCTCCAACACGGTCTCGCTCGCGAAGACGGCGGCCCTCTACGGAGCGCCCCGGGTGCACCGTGTCAACTCGCTCGGCGAGCTGCCCGGCGACCTCGAGGGCGTCGTCGGGGTGACCGCAGGGGCCTCGGCGCCCGAGTGGCTCGTGGAGGAGGTCCTCACCGAGCTCGACCCCGCCGACGGCGTCGAGCTCGTCGGGGTCACCGAGGAGGACGAGTACTTCCCGCCGCCGCCGGAACTGCGCGACCTGCTGAAGGTGGTGGCGTGCGCCGCTGCCGCCCTCGTCGGAGCCCCGGCGGGCGGTGAGCCGCCGACGGCCGCCGACCGGGCGACGCCGGCCGCCTCGGTGCTCCGGCCTCCCGGCGGCGCGGGCCGGGCGGGCGTCGCGGTGCTCTCCGGGTGAACGAGCGGGAGGCCCGGCGGAGGCGGGCGACCGACGAGCTGATCGACCGCATCGCGATCGAGGAGTTCGAAGCCCACCACGGCGGCCACCAGCTCAATCCCGTCGCGATCGTGATCGCGGCCTACAAGGAGGCCGACAACATCGAGCGGGTCGTGCGCGAGATGCCGGAGAAGCTGAACGGCGAGGCGACCTCGCTCCTCGTCGTCGTCGACGGCGAGGACGACGGGACGAGCGCCATCGCCCGGGCCGCCGGGGCGCTCGCCGTCGTCGCCCCGGTCAACCGGGGCCAGGGCGCCGCCCTCCGCCTCGGGTACCGGGTCGCCCGGGAGCACGGGGCCCGCTACATCGTGACCGCCGACGCGGACGGCCAGACCGACCCCGACGACCTCGCCGTCGCCCTCGAGCCGGTGATGGCGGGAGAGAAGGACTTCGTGAACGGCTCCCGGCGCCTTGGAGCCACAGAGGGCACCGACGCCGTGCGCAACACGGGGGTCGTCGTCTATGCCGCCCTCCTCTCGCTCCTCACCGGCACGAAGGTGACCGACACGGCCAATCCCGTCCGGGCCTTCCCGGCCGCCCTCACGGCTTCCCTCACCCTCGAGGAGCCCCAGTACCAGGCCTCGGAGCTGCTCATCGCCGCCCTCTCCCACGGCGTGCGCTACGGCGAGGTGCCGGTCACCATGCGCACGCGGGCGAAGGGCACCTCCAAAAAGGGAGGGAACCTCGCCTACGGCTACCGCTACGGCCGCGTGATGCTCCGGACGTGGTGGAGGGAGCGGGTCACCCGGCCTGCTCGAGGGAGGGCTCCGGCGAGCTGACCGGGACGAGCTCGGCGGCGGGATGGCCAGCGCGCGCGGGCACGGCCGAACCCCGCCCCGGGACGCCCCGCCAGAGGAGCCCGATCACGCCAATGCAGCACACGATCAGTGCCCCGGCGAGCACGAAGGGGAGCCAGGCCCGCAGGCCGAAGAGCGCGCCTGCGATCGAGGCCGACACCGCCATCGCCCCGGTCTGCGCCGTCGAGACCGCCCCCTGGGCCCGGCCGAGCTCACGGCCGTCGACCGAGCGGGAGAGCTGCGCCGACTGGGCCGGGCCGCCGAGGGCGACCGTCACGGCCTCGCCGGCCCCGAGGCCGACGAGCCAGGCGACCGAGCCGACGAACGGGTAGGTGCTCGCGAAGGCCGCCGTGCCGGCCAGCGCGACGAGCGTGAGCACCCGGCGGTCCATGTGGTCGACGAGCCAGCCGGCCGGGACCGAGATGACGGCAAAGGGGATGGCGAACAGCGTCCACGAGAGCCCGATCTCCCACGAGCGCGCCCCCCGCATCGTGAGCAGGAGGCTCCAGCAGACCTCGTACATCCCGACGACGATCCCGCCGGCGAGGAAGGCCACGCCGACGCCCATGACGGAGCGGTTCCGCCAGAGCAGGGTGCGCTCGTGGCGCCGCAGCGGCTCGCGCTGGCTGAAGCGGGGCGTGAAGAGCAGGATCGGGAGGGCGGCGAGCAGCACGGCGATCGCAGCCGCGAGGAAGAGCCAGGACATGGCGTGCAGGCCGAACAGGCCCCCGAGGAACGGCGCCACCGCCATGCCGACCGTCCGGGTGCCGTAGAGCGCCCCGTAGGCCCTCCCCCGCTGGGACTCGGGCACGACCTCCCCGATGGTGGCCGAGTTGGCCACGTCGACGATGCCGACGCCGGCACCCTGCAGGGCGCGCAGGGCGAGGGTGGCGACCGGAGCCGAGAAGAAGATGAACAGCAGCGTCGCGAGCGAGTAGGTGACGAGCCCGCCCACCTGGATCGTGCGCCGTCCGATGCGGTCCGAGAGCCGGCCGAGGGGGTACTGCACGGCGACGGCCGCGGCGAAGAAGGCGGCCATCGTGAAGCCGACCATCGTGACCGAGGAGCCGTGGCGGCGGAGGTAGACCGGCAGCAGCGGCAGGACGGCGCTCGAGCCGCCCCATTCGGCGAACGCGGAGATCGAGACAGCGGCCACGACGCGGCGGACGGCCCGGTCCTCTGGTCTCCCGCCGGGAACGAGCCGCGAGACGAGCTTCACGGCTGCGCCTCCATCTCGGCACCCGCAGGCTTCGCCGGGGCGAGGGCCGGGGCGCGCGCCTCGAGCATTGCCGAGAGCTCCCGTCCGACCTCTGCGCGCAGCTCGCCCCGCACCGGCGCCAGCTCGAGGAGGTCGGCCAGCCACAGCCCGTCGGCGCACAGCCGAGCGAGCGTCGCGACCGCGGGCGGGAGGCCGTCGGCCTCGAGGGCGGCCTGCCATGCGGCGAAGCGGTCCCGCAACGGGGCGAGCAACTCGGGGTCCGAGGCCACGCCCGCGAGGAGGGCGCCGCCGAGCCGGCGGTCTCTCAGCTCGAGCTCGGTCATCTCCTCCTCGGGGCCTCCCCCGCCCGGAGAGGAGATCGGCTCGAGCGTCGCTCGCAGGTAGGCCCTCGTGAAGTCGCCGGGTCCTCCTCCGAGGCCGCCGTAGGCGGCGAGGTCGTCGTCGAAGCTCACGACGAAGCGGTCGACCATCGCCGAGACGAGCGCCCCCCGGCTCGGGAAGTGGTACAGGATCCCCCCCTTGCTGACACCGGCCTCCTGGGCCGCCGACTCGAGGGTCAGCTTCGAGACGCCGTCGCGGATGACGATGTCCTCCGCGGCCCGGAGGATCCGCTCGCGGGTGCCGGTCTCGGAGCGGGCCATGCCCCGAACTATACCGTCCGGACGGTACAGTCACTCCGAGCTGTCGGAGGCCGCCTGGGGCGCCTATGACTGCTGGAGGAAGTCCTTCCAGGTGGCCTCGATGCCCGCTCGGAGGTCGTGGCGGGGCGCCCAGCCCGCCTCGCGGGCATGGGAGTTGTCGACCACGACGGCCGGCATCTCCCCCGGCTGGCCCGGGACGTGCTCGGCGCCGATCTCGACGCCGGTCACCTCGCAGGCGATCCGGTGGAGCTCGAGCATCGAGACCGACTCGCCGCTGCCGATGACGAAGGTGTCGCTCCGATCGAGCTCGAGGGCGAGCTCGATCGCCTCAACGACGTCGGTGACGTAGACGTAGTCGCGAACCTGCGACCCGTCGCCGTAGATCTGGATGCCCCCTTCGGTGAGGGCTGCCCGCATGAGGCGGGCGATCACCGAGTCCTTCACCTGCATCCCGCGCCCGTAGACGTTCGTGAAGCGCAAGGCGACCGCGTGCAACCCGTAGCAGGCTCCGTAGGCAGCGAGGAGGTGCTCGCCGGCCGCCTTCGTGGCCCCGTAGGGCGTGAGCGGCCGGAGGACCATCTCCTCGGTGATCACGCTCGATCCGACGTCCCCGACCACGGCGTTCGTGGAGGCGAACACGAACCCGGGCACGCCGAGGGTGCGGCAGCGCTCGAGGATCAGGTGCGTCCCGAGCACGTTCGTGCGGAAGACGCCGTCGGGGTCCTTGACCGAGTCGAGCACCCTCGTGAGCGCAGCGAGGTGAACGACGGCATCGGCGCCGTCGTCGAGGCACTCGAGCACCGTGGCCGGCTCGCGCAGGTCGGCCTGGACGTGGCGGACCCCCTCGTCGGCCTGCGGCTTCAGGTCGACGACGGTCACCTCGTCGCCCCGCTCGAGCAGGCGCGCGACCACCTGGCGTCCGATGAAGCCGGCTCCGCCGGTGACGAGCACACGCACGGCGGGCCACCCTAGCCGCGGGCCGGATCGGGCCGCCCTCGAGAGTCAGCTTCTCGGCCGCCCCGAGATCGTGGTCTCCAAGAGCTGGCGCTCGGCCTCGTCGAAGACCTCCTGGATCGCCCGTGCGAGCTGGTCGGAGAGCTCCTTCATCGCCCGGCGCGAGACCCGCGCCCGCCGTGGGGCGGCCGCTACGGTCCCCGCAGTCTCGCCGGTCCCAGGCTGTTCGGCATCGCCGCCGTCCGCCGAGCTCTCCCCGCTGTCCGCTGGCGGCTCGGTCGCCGGTGGCCAGATGGGCTCCCCGACGACGAGGTCGACGCGGCGCGGGCGCGGAATCGCCGATCCCCGAGGCATCGCCCGCTCGCTCCCCCCGATGCCGACCGGCACGATGGGCACGCCGGCGCGAAGCGCCAGGTAGGACACACCCTCGCGCAGGTCGGCCTGGACGTGGCGGACCCCCTCG
>DATGKK010000117.1:0-11528 GCA_035294725.1 Acidimicrobiales bacterium
GGTCCGCCCGACCGACCACGCGTCAACACGTCCGCTGACGACGCCACGACCACATCCGCCAACGCTGTCACAGCGGCGGCGTAGCATCACCAACCAGGAGCCTTCGTCCCGCGGCTTTTACACCGGATCTGGGACGCCACCTTGGCCGCTGGCTAGAGCTACTTGGGAAGCCGGACTTACGGCTTGAAAAGCTGTAGGGATATCCATACCACTCGGCGCCGCCTGGTAGGAAGCCTGGAAGGCCGAAGTCGATGAAGCAGACGAGCTCACAAAAGCGACGGCCGGATAGCCGCCGAGGGCACAGGAGGCGGATGACGTGTTCGTCAGCAGCAAGGCGTCGATTTCTTCTCCAGAGCCGAGGTAGGCGTTGCCACCGGCCATCGCGCTGATATCGGCAGCTGTACAGGGTGCTCCTGTTTGGGAGACATTGTGCTTTGTTTCGTGACGCCGCTTCGCTGGAGCAGTGCCACGACGAAAGATTGTCGTTGAGGTCGCTGACCGCGCAAGTGTCGTTGTCGGCCGCTGGTGACCCATGCCAGTACCTGTCGCGAGTGGCGTGGAAGAGTGCCCACTACGGCTTGTTGCCAATATTGGGAATGTGACAACTGCCGCAATCGAGAGCACGGTCACCGAGTACACAGCGGCACGTTTGTGTGCCGAGCCCCTCGGGAGCCGGTTCCTCGGCGGATCGCTACGGCGGGATCCAGCTGCAGCGCGTCCTCCTGCGCTGCGGCGAAGGCCCGCGGAAGTCGATGGCGGAGTCCAACAGCAGGCATTTAGTTTAGCTACCTCCGTGGATATCTGCCGCCAAGCCGGAATACCGGTACTTCCCTGCTGAGGTCATTCATAGCACGCCTGTCAACCGCGGCAGATGGCAAGTGAACCGTAGGCCGGATGACTGCTCCAACCCCTAAGCTTTCAATTAACCCTCTGACCGGACTTCGGCGGTACTTTCGCGGAAACCCAGGTAGATCGGCGCGCGACGGAGCGGTGTTTCCACTACGCGTGACGTGATCGCCCAGGTCAGGCGATCGAGCGCCCGGTCGCACAGCTCGAGACTCTCAAGGAAGAGCTCGGGTCGCTCCATGGCGTGATGATGTGGACCGGCCCGGTTCTCACGCTCCGGTGGGCTGAGGCGGCCGGCCTCACCGCCTCGAGCATCGACGTCCACGCCGGCGTCGTGCAGATCACCCAGCAGCTCGCCCGCTCAGGCAGGCTCGAAGCGCTCAAGTCGGCCACGAGCCTGCGCGCGCTCCTGCCCGGCCTGGTCGGTCGTTGACCTCGCCGAGCTGGCCGCGCAGTGCCACACTTCGACCTAACTCCTCTTCACGGCCCCAGGCGGGGCACCGCTGCATTATGAGTTATGAGAACTGGCGCCGGCGGGTCTGGAACCCGGCCTGCGAGCGAGCCGGGCTCGCCGGCCTGCGCTTCCACGACCTCCGCTCACTCGCAGCGACGACGCTCATCGCAGCCGGTGTCGACTTGAAGACGGCGCAGAGCCGCCTCGGGCACTCCTCGTCCAAGGTCACCCTCGATCTCTACGCCAGAGCGACACCCGACGCGGACCGGCGGGCGGCGATTGTTGTTGGAGAACTCCTGCGGCTCTCGCGCACAAATGGCGCACGGCCGCAGGACAGCGAAGGCGGGGGCACCCGAGTCGGGCCTTCTAACAGGACCGATGCAGTTGCGGTGCGGTGCCGTGGGCGTTACAGGACTCGAACCTGTGACCTCAGCCGTGTGAAGGCTGCGCTCTAACCACCTGAGCCAAACGCCCGACGATGAGATGCTACCGCGACCCGTGTGCCAGCTCTTGCGCTCCCAGCCGCTTAACAGGGCAAACAGCCGGCTTCAGCCAGCGCGGGCATCCCGGGTAGCCTGTCGCGATGCCCAAGAATGCCCCTGACGGGTTGCCGAGGTACCCCGACGCCGGTACGACCGGCGCAAGCGACGGTGGGGGTTCTGACGACCACGACGGCGACTCCTGGGACGAGGCCGGCGAGAAGGAATCGGGCGGGTCAAGCCCTTATAAGCCGCCGAACTTTTTCGAGGCGCTCAAGATGTCGAGCCCCTGGGCGGGACGATCGAGCCGCAACCCGACGACCGGGGCATCGAGAGCGCGCCGGCCTCCAGCTCGCCCCGCATCGGGAACAGCGGCGGAAGCCATGGCCGTGCGGTACCTGGACCAGCGCGAGCGGCTGATCGCGGCATTTCTCGCCGTCTTGCAGCTGATCCTGGCCGTCATCTTCTACTTCCAGATGCGCCGCATCGTCGTGAAGCCGACGAAGAAGCCGAAGCTGTCCGTGCACCAGGCGCACATCGAGTCGCTCAACTACCACCACGCCGCTCCGTGGTTCCTTCTCGTCAACGCCATCCTCGCCCTCGGCATCGTCACCGGGGTCATCTCCAAGCGGCGCTCTCTCGTCGGCTTCACCCTCATCCTCGCTGGGCTCGGCCTCGTGAGCTACCTCGGCGTCATCGGCTTCATCTACGTCGGCGTCGGGGTCTGGCTCATCTTCCGGGCTCGCAAGCGGGCCGTGAACGCCCAGGCGCGGGCGACCACCGGCTCCACCCGCCCCCGCCGAGGAGCAGTCGACACGCCGGCGAACCCGGACGCCAAGGTGGCGGCCGACCGGCGCGAGCTGGCCGCTGCCGCCGCCCGCACTGCCGCCGCGGTCCGCCAGCCGCCGGCGCCCTCCAAGCGGTACACGCCCCCCAAGCGCCCGCTGGCAACGGCGAAGGCGGCGACCAACGGCAGCGGCGAGAAGCGCTCACGGCTCGCGGGGTGGTTCCGCCGCTGAGCCACCGCGCTGGCGACACCTCGGCCCCGCGCGCCTCGGCAGGGTTGCCGTCGAACCCCTTTCGGCTGCCCTGGCGGTGGTAGACACATGCCCGTGACGGCCGACGGACTCGCTGGCAGGCGCATCGCGGACGCCCTCGCCGGCAAGCGGATCGCCGTGACCGGCGCGACGGGCTTCCTCGGTACAGCCCTCGTGGAGCGGCTGCTGCGATGCGTGCCCGGCTGCGAGGTGGTCGTCCTCGTCCGGCCAGGGCAACGCCTCAGCGCGAGCGATCGGACCAGACGAGAGGTCGTCCGCAATGACTGCTTCGACCGGCTCCGCACCGAGCTCGGGGCGGGCTTCGACGCCGAGATTGGCCGGCGGCTCCACTCGATTGCCGGGGACGTCGGGCGCGATGGCCTCGGGCTCGACGAGGAGGGGCGGGCGGCCCTCGCGAGCTGCGACGTCGTCGTCCACTCCGCCGCCACAGTCAGCTTCGACGCCCCGCTTGACGGCGCCGTCGAGGTGAACCTGCTCGGGCCGGCCCGGGTCGCCGAGGCCCTCCGGTCTGTGCACGAGGGAGAGACTCAGTCCGCGCTCCCCCATCTCGTCGCCGTCTCGACCGCGTACGTGAACAGCGGCCACAAGGGAGACGCCGCAGAGGACCTCATCACCGCGAGCCGTTGGCTCACGATGCCCGACTGGCGGGGCGAGGTGACCGCCGCCCGCCGGGCACGGGCCGACGCCGACGCCGAGAGCAGGGATCCGAGCCGCCTGAAGGAGTTCCAGGCCCGGGCCCGGGCCGAGCTCGGCGCTGCCGGAACGGCACTGCTCGCCGAGCGCACCGAACGCTTCCGCACCGACTGGGTGCACGACCGCCTCGTCGAGCTCGGGCGGGGCCGCGCCCAGGCTCTCGGATGGCCCGACGCCTACGCCTACACCAAGTCCCTCGGGGAGCGGGCCCTCCTCGAGACCCGGGACGGGGTGCCGGTTACCTTCGTGCGCCCCTCGATCGTCGAGTCGGCCCTCTCAGAGCCGCGGCCGGGATGGATCCGGGGCTTTCGCATGGCCGAGCCCGTCATCATCTCCTACGCCCGCGGCCTGCTGAGCCAGTTTCCAGGCGTGCCGGAAGGCACCGTCGACGTCGTCCCCGTCGACCTCGTCGTGGCCGGGATCATCGCCGTGTGCGCAGCCGGTGCCGACCCAGGCGAGCCGACGGTGTACCAGATCGCCTCCGGGGCGCGGAACCCTCTCCGTTACGGGATGCTCGTCGACCTCGCCGAGGAGTGGTTCACCGACCGCCCCCTCTACGACCACCGCGGCCAACCCATCGTCGTGCCGAAGTGGCAGTTCCCCGGCCGCGGCCAGGTCCAGGGACAGCTGCGGCGCGCCGTGAAGCTCCTGTCGACGGCGGAGAAGGTCGTGAACCAGCTCCCCGTGCGCGGTGAGCGGGCGGAGCTCGTCGGCCACCTCGAGGAGCGCCGCGCCCAGGCCGAGCGGGCCCTCGACTACGTCGAGCTCTACGGGGCCTACACCGAGACCGAAGCCCGCTTCCGGATCGATCGGACGCTAGCTCTCTACGAGAGCCTCGACTCCGAGGACCGCCGGGAATTCGTCTTCGATCCCGCCGCCGTCGACTGGCGCCACTACGTGCACGACGTCCACCTGCCCTCGGTGGTCGAGCACGCGAGGGCGCGGACGAGGCCGGGCAAGCGGATGCTCGCAAGCCGCGAGGAACGCTCCAAGCAGGCGATCCTCTCGAGCGAGCCCCGCCTCGCCGTGTTCGACCTCGAGAACACCCTCGTCGCCTCGAACGTCGTCGAGAGCTACGCCTGGCTCGCCACCCGCCACCTCGAGCCGCTCGAGCGTGCCCGGGTCGTTGCCGAGCTGCTCGCCCAAGCCCCGAAGCTCCTCGCACTCGACCGCCGCGACCGGGGCGACTTCCTCCGCTCCTTCTACCGGCGCTACGACGGGGCGCCCGTCGAGCGCCTCCGGCGCGACGGCCAGGAGATGTGGAGTGATCTCCTCGCCATGCGGGCGTTCCCGGACGCGCTCGCCCGGGTGCGCCGCCACCGCCGCCTCGGGCACCACACGATCCTCATCACCGGTGCGCTCGACTTCGTGGTGGAGCCGCTCCGCCCTCTGTTCGACGAGATCATCTCGGCCCGGCTCGGCGAGGAGGGCGGCGCCTTCACCGGCGAGATGGTCTCCGCGCCGCCGACCGGAGAGGCGCGAGCCCTCCTCATGGAGGAGCGTGCCGCCGACCACGGGCTCACGAAGGCCGAGATCGTGGCGTACGCCGACTCGACGAGCGACCTCCCCATGCTCGAGGCAGCCGGCCTCCCGGTCGCCGTCAACCCCGAGGCCAAGCTCGCCGCCATCGCACGACGGCGAGGCTGGCCGATCGAGCAGTGGGGCACGACGAAAGGAGGCCCGAGCCGCATGCTCGCCGTCGCCGGGCTCCGCCCGGGGCTGAGGAGCGCAGCTCGATGAAGGCTCTCGTGTTCGAGCGTCAGCTCGCCCGCTTCGCCGCCTCACGTGTGGCGGCCGATCTCGCCGGCTCGGGTCACGGAGTCGGGGTCGGGCCGCTCGAGCTGCTCGAGGTCGACCCTCCGGCGCTCCCTGGCGCCGGGTTTGTGCGGGTCACGCCCCGCCTCTCTGGCATCTGCGGCTCCGACCTCGCCACGCTTGACGGCCGCAGCTCCCGCTACTTCGAGCACCTCGTCTCCTTCCCCTTCGTGCCCGGCCACGAGGTGGTCGGCGACGTCGCCGGCGGCGCGCTCGACGGCCAGCGAGTCGTCCTCGAGCCGGTCCTCGGCTGCGAGGCGCGGGGCCTCTCGCCGCTGTGTGCAGCCTGCGCGACGGGGCAGAAAGGCCGCTGCGAGCGGATCGCCTTCGGCACGATCGGCGCCGGCCTGCAGACCGGATACTGCGCGGACACCGGAGGAGGCTGGTCGGCCGGCCTCGTCGCCCACGAGTCGCAGCTCCACCCCGTGCCGGAGCACCTCTCTGACGAGGCGGCGGTCATGATCGAGCCGGCGGCCTGCGCCGTCCATGCCGCCCTCGGCGGCATGGAGTCGGGGCACACCGCCACAGGTGGCCAGCGCGTCGTCGTCCTCGGAGCCGGCACCCTCGGCCTTTGCACGGTCGCCGCCCTGCGGGCTCATGCGCTGCCCGGAGTGCTCGTGGCCGTCGCGAAGCACCCCGAGCAGCGTCGCCTCTCCCGGCTGCTCGGCGCGGACCACGTCGTCGAGCCGGACGAGGTCGTGCGGGCCGCGCGACGCCTCACCGGCTCCATGGCGCTGCCTGCGGGTGGCGGTGCCATCGAGCGCCTGACCGGAGGGGTCGACACCGTCTTCGACTGCGTGGGGAGCGCCGCATCGCTCGAGACCTCGCTCTCCGTCGTGCGGCCCGGCGGCGAGATCGTGCTCGTCGGCATGCCCGGACCGGTGAAGCTCGACCTCGCCCCCCTGTGGCAGCGCGAGGTGAGGCTGCGAGGTGCCTACGCCTACGGCACCGAGGAGACGCCGGCCGGCCCGCGGCCCACCTTCGACCTCGCCCGGGACCTCGTGGAGTCCGCCGGCCTCGACCGGCTCGTGAGTGGCGCCTACCCGCTCGAGCGCTACGAGGAGGCCATCGCTCATGCAGCGCAGGCAGGGCGCCGTGGGTCGGTCAAGATCGTGTTCGACCTGCGACGCACCCGAGCCAAGGAGCACCTGTGAGCCCCCGACCTGGATTCGTCCTCGAGGTGGACCGATCGACTCCGCCCACGCTGTTCTGGCACGGCGAGGGCTTCCGCCTCGAGCGCCTGCCGGCGGGCAGCCGCGTGGTGTACGCCCCCGAGCCCCTTGCCGCCCTGGCCGACCCCGACGCCGAGATCCGCCGCGCCCTCGAGCACCCGCTCGGCGACAGCGCTCCCCTCCGCTCCCTGCTACGTCCGGGGATGAGGCTCACGATCGCCTTCGACGACGTCTCCCTTCCCCTCCCACCCATGCAGGCGCCTGACGTGCGCCAGCGTGTGGTGGAGGCGGTGCTCGACCTCGCCGCCGAGGCGGGGGTCGACGACGTCGTCCTCATCGCCGCCCTCGCCCTGCACCGCCGCATGACCGACGACGAGCTTCGGCACGCCCTCGGCGAGCGGGTGTTCAACGCCTTCGCCCCCCACGGCCTTCTCTGGCAGCACGACGCCGAGGACCCGACGAACCTCGTCCTCCTCGGTCAGACCGACCAGGGCGAGGAGGTGGAGATCAACCGAAGGGCGGCCGAGTCCGACCTGCTCGTCTACGTCAACATCAACCTCGTCGCGATGGACGGCGGCCACAAGTCGGTCGCGACCGGCCTCGCCTCCTACCGGAGCCTCCGGCACCACCACAACGTGCGGACGATGCAGAACAGCCGCTCGTTCATGGACCGCCACCATTCCGAGCTGCACAGCTCCAACTGGCGGATGGGCCAGCTCATCGCGAAGGCCGGCGTGAAGGTCTTCCAGATCGAGACCACCCTCAACACCGACACCTTCCCCGAGCAGTTCCGCTTCCTCCAGCGGCGCGAGTGGGAGTGGAGCCTCCGGGACCGGGCCGGCTTCCTCGCGAGCTCGAAGGCGCTCGAGCGCACGCCGCCGGAGCTCGCGAGGCGGATCTTCCACTCGATCAGGGCCCCCCACCAGATGACCTCGGTGCAGGCGGGAGAGGTCGGCGCCGTCCACGAACGAACCCTCGAGCACGTCCATCGCCAGCAGCTCGTGCAGGTCGAGGGCCAGACCGACATCCTCACGATGGGGCTCCCGTTCATCTGTCCCTACAACGTGAACTCGATCATGAACCCGATCCTCGTCGCCTGCCTCGGCCTCGGGTACTTCTTCAACCTCTACCGGGGCAAGCCGCTCGTGCGCGAGGGAGGCGTCGTGATCATGTCGCACCCGACGCCGTGGGCCTTCCACCCCGTCCACCACCCGAGCTACATCGACTTCTTCGAGCAGGTGCTCGCCGAGACGACCGACCTGTTCGAGATCGAGGCCAAGTACGAGGCGGCCTTCGCCACCGACCCCTGGTACGTCCACCTCTACCGGACGAGCTACGCCTACCACGGCGTCCACCCGTTCTACATGTGGTACTGGTGCGCCCATGCCCTCGCCCACCTCGGCAAGGTGATCGTCGTCGGGGGGGACCGGGCGGCGGTGCGCCGGCTCGGCTTCTCGCCGGCCACCACGCTCTCGGACGCGCTCGAGATGGCCGAGGACGTCGTCGGGCGGGACCCGACCATCACCCACCTGCACACGCCCCCGCTCCTCATCGCGGACGTGACGTGAGCAGCTCAGTGGGATCAGGCGGCTCGGACCGCTCGCGGCCGGTCTCCCGCTCTCGCCGCCCCGGGAGCGCTTCGAGCTTCCTCCTCCGCTCCCCCACCCGCCCGCTCGGGGCGCCGCCCCTCCCGGTCGAGCGCCGCACCGGCGTCGAGTACGACACCGAGTGGGCGAGGCGTTACCCGGTCCGCCTCGCCCGGGCGATGATCCTCGACGACCTCACCATCCCGACCGTGCGGGCCGTGGCACGACCACGCACCTTCGGTCGTGACGCGCTCGAGCGGCTCGCCGGACCGGTCATCGTGACGGCGAACCACACGAGTCACCTCGACACCGCGGTCCTGCTCTCCTGCCTCCCGCCCGAGCGCCGCCACCGCACCGTGGTGGCGGCCGCGGCCGACTACTTCTTCGACCGGCACTGGAAGGCCGCGCTCTCCGCCTTCGGCCTCGGAGCGATCCCGATGGAGCGCCAGAAGGTGAACCGGCGCTCTGCCGACGCCGCGGCCGCGCTCATCGACGAAGGATGGTCGCTCGTCATCTTCCCGGAGGGGGGCCGCTCCCCGGACGGCTGGGGCCAGGAGTTCAAGGGGGGCGCCGCCTACCTCGCGAAGCGCTGCGGCGTGCCCGTCGTCCCGGTCCATCTCCGCGGGGCCCGCGCCCTGCTCCCAAAGGGCGGGGACGGCATCAGGGTCCGCCTCCGCCGGGGCGAGATGGAGGTCCGCTTCGGGGCGCCACTCTGGCCGAGCGAGGAGGAGGACGCGAGACGCTTCTCCGTCCGGATCGAGGCCTCGGTCGCCCTCCTCGCCGACGAGGCCGAGAGCGACTGGTGGTCAGCCCGCCTGCGCGCTGGCGCAGGTGGCTCCCCCCCGTTCCGCGGCCCGGACGTCTCGCCCTGGCGGCGGGCCTGGTCGCTCCCCGAGTCGGCCGATCCTGTCTCGCGCCGCAGTGCGCAACCTGCCTCTCACGGGGCCGAGACGGCCACGGAGTGGGACCGCCGCCGCTGAGCGTCACGACAGGCATCCCGCACGATCGGCTAGACACGTGGGATGGCTGACTTGTTCTCCATCGCAGGCAAGACCGCGCTCGTCACCGGAGGTTCGCGCGGCATCGGCAAGATGATCGCCGCCGGCTACGTCGACGCTGGGGCGAAGGTCTACATCAGCTCCCGGAAAAAGGACGTGTGCGACGAGGTCGCCGCCGAGCTCTCCGAGCGGGGCGAGTGCATCGCCCTCCCGGCCGACCTCTCCACGGAGCAGGAGTGCCGAAGGCTCGCCGGAGAGCTCTCCGAGCAGGAGACGAAGCTCGACATCCTCGTCAACAACGCCGGCGCCACCTGGGGGGCGCCCCTCGAGGAGCATGACGAGAGGAGCTTCGAGCGTGTGCTCGCCCTCAACGTGAAGGCGGTGTTCCACCTGACGAAGTTCCTCCTCCCCCTCCTCCGGGCGGCGGGAACGGCGGACGATCCCGCACGGGTGATCAACATCGGGTCGATCGACGGCATCCACGTGCCGGCGATGGAGACGTACTCGTACTCCGCCTCCAAGGCGGCGGTGCACCAGCTCTCCCGCCACCTCGCGAAGCAGCTCGCACCGACCATCACCGTGAACGCCATCGCCCCCGGGCCCTTCGAGTCGAAGATGATGGCGGCCACGCTCGAGGCCTTCGGGGAGCAGATCGCGGCGAGCGCTCCGATGAAGCGCATCGGTCGGCCCGACGACATGGCGGGGGCTGCGATCTTCCTCGCCTCCCGCGCCGGGTCGTACGTGACCGGGGCCGTGCTCCCCGTCGACGGCGGGATCGCCGCGCTGCACTGACCCAGCCCCGGTCGCGACCGCATCGGCACCGGCCGCAGCCTCTCGGTAGCGTCGTGGCATGCCCGAGCTGCCCGAGGTCGAGATCCTCGCCCGCCGGCTCGGCGAGAGAACCGTGGGCCGCCGGATCGAGGCGGTGCAGGTGGCGTCGATCTCGGCCCTCAAGACCTACGACCCGCCCGTCACAGCCCTCGCCGGCCGTGCCATCAACTCGGTCGGGCGCCGCGGGAAGTACGTCTGCATCGACACCGGCGGGCTCTGGCTCGTGTTCAACCTCGCCCGCAGCGGCTGGGTCCGCTGGAGGGAACAGCTCGCGACGAGCGAGGCCCGGCCCGGGCGGGGACCGCTCGCGCTGCGGGTCAGGCTCGAGGACGGCGGCGGGTTCGAGCTCACCGAGATGGCGACCGACAAGCGGCTCGCCGTCTTCGTCGCGCGCTCCCCACTCGACATCGAGGCCGTCGCCACCCTCGGTCCTGAGCCGCTCGACCCTGCGTTCACCCGGGAGCGCCTCGGCGAGCTCCTCGCCGCCGAGAGCGGTGACCTGAAGCACGTCCTCTCCCGACAGTCGGTCATCGCCGGGGTCGGCAACGCGTACTCAGACGAGGCCCTGCACGCGGCCCGTCTCTCCCCGTTCAAGCCGGCGGCGAAACTGAGCGAGGCGGAGCTCACGGCGCTCCACGGCGCGCTCGTCGGCGCCCTCACCGAGGCGATCGCCCGGTCGGAGAACCTCGAGCTCGACCAGCTGAAGGACACCAAGCGCTCCGGGATGCGGGTCCACGGCCGCACCGGGCAGGCCTGCCCCGTCTGCGGCGACACGGTGCGGGAGGTCGCCTACGCCACCCGCTCGCTCCAGTACTGCCCGACCTGCCAGACGAACGGCCGGCTGCTCGCCGACCGGCGCCTCTCGCGGCTGCTGAAGTAGACCTAGAACCGATCCGATCTTCTCCCCACCGCAGAGTGCCAGGTCCCTACCTCGTGCCTATCTTCCCCGGATCGAGGATCTTGCTGGGTGAACTTTCGTTGACGACGCGACGAGCTTTCGCCGTCGTATCGAGGATCAGCTGCCGACGCGGAGGACGACACGTTGGTCATACGGTGACGTCACGCACAGCAAGAAAGAGCGCGACCTCCGACCTCCTCGTCGAAGCGCTCCAATTCAGCCTCGGGGAGCTGATGCCTCATACACCGTTGCGCGGGACCCGTAACTCCCAGCGTTTCGAGACGACGCTGCGATCGCCGTCGGCAACCTCAAGACCGTGCTCGAGCACAAACTCCGTGCTAGTGCAGCTCATTCGGCCGTGTGCTTCCACTTGTGCCGCAACGCCTTGCCTTACGAAGGAGAAGCGCCTCACGGAGACAGCCTCAGCGCTGATAGGGTCGCCCTCTACGATGGTGAACAAGTCGTGTCCGTCGCTCGTATATCTGATGCCGTCGGGAAGTGCAATGCCAGGGCTACTGCGTGGCCAGACGATCTCGGAGCGTCCGGAAGCAGGCCAGCAACGTCTGGAGACTTCGCCGTTGGGTCGAGGAAGAAGCTCAAAGTCAGAATCGCCCTCAAGATCGACCTTGCGCGCTACCGCCGCATCCTTCGTGACTGAGCCATCCAGGAGGGGTATCACAATCGCACTGGCGTCAGCA
>DATGKK010000118.1:0-8087 GCA_035294725.1 Acidimicrobiales bacterium
ACCGGCGGGAGCCGACGGCCGCGGCAACTCGCCCTCGTCCAGTTCCACCGCAAAGAGCTGCTCGTCGCCAAGCACGGAGGTCATGAGAAAATTCTCGCCGCTACGAGGGGGTCAGTGGTGGATTCTGACCCACGCTCCTAGCTCCCCGCCTGTTCCGTCCTACTCCAGCACCACCATCCAACAAGGAGAGCCACTTCATGGCATCTGTCCCCGTTCATCACGCCCGGCTCAAGCGAACGGCCGGGTCGATCGCCTGCGGGCTTGCCGCGGCGCTGGCATTGGCCGCGTGCAGCAGCAGCCCCGCATCCAAGACGACCGGCACCAGCGGCTCGACCGCTCCGGCGGGCGGGTCCACGTCGTCGACGGTGGCCCCGCAGGCAACGAGCCTCTCGTCGATTCTCGACTCGCTCGAGCACGCTCCCTCGAGCGGCGTGTCGCTCACCGAGGATGGCTCCTCGCTGCTCTACCCGCTCTACCAGGCCTGGGTGAGCGGGTACGCCAAGATCCACTCGAACTTCTCGTCGACCTCGGGCGCGGACGGCTCGGGCACCGGGATCGCGGACGCCGAGAGCGGCACCACGGTGCTCGGGGCCTCTGACGCCTACCTGCCCCCGGGTACCACGACGCAGTACCCGACCATCGAGAACATCCCGATGGCGATCTCCGCCCAGATGATCAACTACAACCTGCCCGGGATGCAGAACACCCACCTCAAGCTGAACGGCACAGTTCTCGCCGGGATGTACGAGGGGACGATCAAGAACTGGGATGACCCGGCCATCGCGAAGCTCAATCCTTCGGTCAGGCTCCCCAACCTCCCCGTGGTGCCCGTGCACCGCTCCGACTCGAGCGGTGACACCTTCCTGTTCAGCTCGTACCTTGCCGACTCGGACCCTTCCAGCTTCGCGGCGAAGCTGGGGCCGAGCACCTCGATCACCTTCCCCTCGGTGTCCGGGGCGCTCGCGGCGAAGGGGAACTCCGGCATGGTCGCCACCTGCGGTGCCACGAAGGGCTGCGTCGCCTACATCGGGATCAGCTACAAGAAGGACACCACCGCGGCCAAGCTCGGCGAAGCGCTGCTCGCCAACAAGTCCGGCAACTACCTCCTGCCCAACCCCTCCACGATCCACGCCGAGGCCGCCGGCTTCACGAACGTGCCCGCCAACGGCGCGATCTCGCTCATCTACGGCTCGGCGGCTCACGGGTACCCCATCATCAACTTCGAGTACCTGGTGGTGAAGACCAACCAGTCCAACTCCACGCTTGCCGAGGGGCTGAAGGCCTTCCTTGCCTGGTGCGTCGACCCGCGCTATGGCAACGCCCCGTCCTACCTCGACCAGGTGGGCTTCCAGCCCCTCCCGTCCGGGGCGCTCAGCGTCTCGCTTGCGCTGATCAAGAAGATCGGCTGAGGCCGGGCGGGCGAGGAGGTGGCGCAGGAAGCGGCTGACCCTGCGGTCGGCGCAGCCGACCGCAGGGTGGCCGACTCCGAGGGTGCCGCGTCGGGGCAGGGCGCGCAACCCGGGCCGTTCTGGCGGGTCTTGCGCCGTGCGGGCGGTGGCCTCCTCGCCTCGGCAGCCTGCGTCCCGCTCGCGGCGCTCGTGGCCATGGTCGCCGTCCTCGTCGTCGAAGCCTGGCCGGCGATCCGTTTCAACGGCTGGGCATTCTTCACGAGCAGCGACTGGACGATCGGCAGCCTGTACTCGCCGCCGGTGACGACGGGGGGTGTCACCCATCTCCTCGGCGTGCACTACGGGGCGCTCGACCTTGTCGTCGGCACGCTGGAGTGCTCCGCGATCGCGCTCGCGATCGGCTTCCCGATCGCGTACGGAGCGGCGGTGCTGGTGGTCGAGCGGCTCCACCGCCGGCTGGCGGCCGTCTTGGGCCTCTGCCTCGAAGTGCTGGCTGGGATCCCGAGCGTCGTGTTCGGCCTCTGGGGGGTCCTCGTGCTCGGGCCGGTGCTCAGCAGCGACGTCTACCCCGTGCTCGCGAAGTTGCCCGACATCCCGCCGCTCAGCGTGTTCCGAGGGCCTGTCGGCAACGGCGAGGGATTGCTCACCGCAGGCATCGTGCTCGCGGTGATGATCGTCCCGATCATGGCTGCGACGACGAGGGACCTTCTGCGGCAGGTCCCGATCGGCCCGAAGGAGGGAGCCGAGGCGCTTGGCATGACCCGCCATGAGGCGTTCCGCACCGTGCAGTCGCGCTGGGTGCGAAGTGGGGTCGTCGGCGCGGCCGTGCTCGGGCTCGGGAGGGCGCTCGGGGAGACCATCGCCGTGGCGCTCGTGAGCGGCAGCCAGATCCACAGTCCGAGCAACATCTACGACACGATGACGACGATCGCGGCCACGATCGTGAACCAGCTCGACTCGGCGCTCACCGACCCCACCCACTTCGCCGTCCGCTCGCTGGCGGAGGCGGCGCTCGCCTTGCTCGCGATCACGCTCATCGTGAACGTCGCCGCCCGCCTGCTCGTCCGACGTTCCTCTCGGGACACGGCACTTCCGGTGGGAGCAGGACTGTGACGGCCCCCGTCGCGAGAGCCGGTCGCTTGCCCGGCGGCCGCGAGATCCAGGACTGGACCTCGCAGCGGACGTCGCTGGCCCGGCGGTTGCGCGACCAAGTGTCGTGGAGCCTCGCCGGGCTTGCCCTGCTGCTGCTCGTCGGACCGCTGTTGTGGGTGCTTGCCGGCGTCGTCGAGCAGGCCGCCCGGGTCTGGCGATGGAGCATGCTCACGAGCACCACTGCCAGCGGGGGCCTGCTCAACGCGATCGTCGGCACCCTCGTGCTCCTTGTCGGCGTGCTCGTCGTCGCCGGCGTCGTGGGCGTCGCCTCCGGCGTGTACATCGCCGAGTTCGCGCCGCCAAGACGGCGCACCGTGCTACGAGCGGCGAGCGAAGTGCTCGCCGGTGTCCCCTCGATCGTGATCGGCTACGTCGCCTACGTGGCACTCGTCGTAGGGCTGCGGTGGGGCTACTCCCTTGTCGCTGCGGTGTTGGCCCTCACCGTGCTCGTGATCCCGTACGTGGCGAAGTCGACCGAGCTCGCCATCTCGCAGGTGCCGACCGCCTATCGCGAGGGGGCTGAGGCGCTCGGCTTCTCCCGCGCGCAGGTCATGCGACGGGTCGTGTTCCGGTCCGCCATCCCCGGCATCTCGACTGGGCTCATCGTCGCGCTCGCCATCTCGGTCGGCGAGACGGCGCCCCTGCTCTACACGATGGCCTTCACGAACGGCTACCCCTCGAGCGCCCTCACGCACTCGCAGCTCGGCTACCTGACCTATGTCGCCTACATCTTCTGGGACGAGCCCACCACGACCGACCAGAACCTCGCCCATGCCGCCGCCCTGGTGCTCGTCGTGCTCGTGGTCGCCCTCATCCTGGTCGGCCGGCTCGTGGTCCGTCTCACCCAGCGGCACTCCGAGACCGAGGCGCGCTGACGCCCGCGGTCAGAACGCGGC
Organism: Acidimicrobiales bacterium; assembly: GCA_035294725.1. Lineage (GTDB taxonomy): Bacteria > Actinomycetota > Acidimicrobiia > Acidimicrobiales > Bog-793 > DATGKK01. The sequence goes on from DATGKK010000118.1 coordinate 3,458, forward strand.
GAGCTGACGTGCCGCCTGCTCGATGTCCTCGACTTGGGGCAGGATCGCCGCCTCGAGGGTGGGCTCGTAGGCGACGAAGGTGTCGGTGGCAGCGACCCGCCGCACCGGCGCATCGAGGCTCTCGAAGCACTCGTCCGCTGCGAACGCCGCGATCTCTCCGCCGAATCCTGCGGTGAGCACGTCCTCGTGCACAACGAGGAGGCGGGCTGTCTTGGCCACCGTCGCCGCCACCGCCTCGCGGTCCCACGGCACGAGCGTGCGGAGGTCGACCACCTCCACCTCGATGCCGTCGGTGGCGAGGCGGGCCGCAGCGTCGAGCGACTTCTGCACAGTGGCGCCCCAGCTCACGATCGAGAGATCGCGGCCCGGCCGGCGCATCGCCGCCTTGCCGAGGGGCAGCACGTACCCCGGGGGCGGGAAGGGGTCCATCGCGTACTTCTGGCGGAGCAGGTGCTTGTGCTCGAGGAACATGACCGGGTCGTCGCACCGGAAGGCCGCTCGCAGCAGGCCGGCCGCGTCGGCGGCTCTCGAGGGGAAGACGACGATGAGCCCCGGGATGTGGGCGAAGATCGACTCGCCGCACTGAGAGTGCCAGAGCGCTCCGCCCTTCACGTAGCCGCCGATGGCGACCCGGATCACGAGCGGCACGGTGAAGCGTCCCTGCGAGCGCCAGCGGGCCGTCGCCGCTTCGGCCCTGATCTGATGCATGGCGGGCCAGATGTAGTCGAAGAACTGGATCTCGGCGCAGGGTCGAAGGCCCCGCAGCGCCTGGCCGATCCCGCGGCCGACGATGTTCGCCTCTGCGAGGGGAGTGTTGTAGCAGCGGGCGACGCCGAAGGCCCGCTGGAGGCCGTGCGTCGTCCCGAACACCCCGCCCTTGCCCTCGACGAGGTCGACGACGTCCTCAGGGGCGTCGGCGACGTCCTCCCCGAAGACACGGATCCGCTCGTCGGCGGCCATCAGCTCGTGGAGCGTGAGCCGGATGGCGTCGCCCATGCCGACTGCCTCACCCCGGTTCACGGCCTCCTTGATCGGGTCGGCCTGCGGTGCCTCAGCGGCCGCCGTCGGCTCACCGGGGTCGTCGATCCGAGGCAGGGCGAGAACGTGGTCGGTGACCGTGCGCGGATCGGGTCGGGCCGCAGCGAGCGCCTCGCGTGCTGCCTCCGCCACGAGCCGGTGCGCCTCCTCCCGGATCTGTTGGGCCTCCTCAGGGGTGAGGACGCCGCCCCGCACGAGCTGGTGCTCGAGCCGCAGGATCGGGTCGTGGCTCGCCTCCTCGGCCAGCTCCTCCGGCGAGCGGTACTTCGCCTGCGTGTCCTGGGAGGAGTGGGAGTAGGGGCGGGTGACCGTGGCGTGGATCAGCCCGGGACCCTCGCCGGCCCTGACCCGGGCGATGGCGTGGGCGCCCTTCTGGCGGGCGGCGAAGTAGTCCGTCCCGTCGAACTTCGTGACAGCAAGCCCCCGAAAGCCCCTCACGAGCTCGGAGATGGGGGCGGGGGCCTGGTCCGAGGCGCGCACGGAGATCGCGTAGCCGTTGTCGGCGACGAGGTAGAGCACCGGGAGGTGGAGCCGGCAGGCGGTGTTGAGGCTCTCCCAGAACTCGCCCTCGGAGGTGGCACCCTCTCCGAGCGAGACGTAGGTGACCTCGTCGCCAAAGGCCGTGCATCCCGTGAGGCCCTGGCGGGGTGCGATGTAGCGGGCGGCCTCCGCGCAGCCCACGGCCGGCAGGCACTGGCTGCCGGTGGGGCTCGTCTGGGAGACGATGTTGTAACGCTGGTGCCCCCAGTGCGAGGGCATCTGGCGACCGCCGGAGTTCGGGTCCTCCGCTGACCCCACGGCTTGCAACAGGATCTCCTTGGGGGTGACGCCGAGGCCGAGCACGAGGGCCTGGTCCCGGTAGTAGGGGAAGAACCAGTCGTAGCCGGGTCGAAGCGACCGGGCGAGGGCGAGGAGGAGGATCTCGTGCCCGGCTCCCGAGATCTGGAAGAAGACCCGGGACTGCTTTTGGAGCGTGATCTCGCGATCGTCGATCGCGCGTGAGACGCAGGCGAGGCGGAAGTCCTCGATCAGCTCCTTTCTCGCCACGCCCCGAAAGCTCTCGGCGTCGTCGAGGTAGCGGTCGGCCTCTCGTGGCTCGTTCGCCTTCATCCCGTGGCGTTGCCCCGAGCCGTTCCGGGCGGTGGGGATGCTCGCCGTGGCGTCGTCCACCGAGCCCGAGCCACTGTCGGCGGGACGACCGCTCTCTCGTCGTCCGCCTCTCGAGACTCTCGCCATCACGACTCCTTCTGCCGGCCCGGCAGCGGGCCCGACGGTGGCGACGGCGTGCGGGGGCACGCCCGACAACTGACCTCACCTTAGAGGTTCGGCCCGTTGGTATCGCCTCATACTGCCCGAGGTCGGAGGTACGGCGGAAGGCTCTCACTGGCTCGCCGAGCCGAGGGTTCATAGACTGACACGTCAATCAAGAACCAAGGAGCAGCGAGGCGGATGCGCACGAAGCTGACCGAGATGTTGAGCATCGAGCACCCCGTCATGCTCGCCGGCATGGGTGGCGTGTCGTACGCGCCGCTCGTCGCCGCGGTGTCCGAGGCGGGAGGGTTCGGTTGCCTCGGGGCGTCGACCATGACCCCCCAGCAGATGGTCGAGGAGATCCGGGAGGTTCGCCGCCGCACCTCCAAGCCCTTCGGCGTCGACCTGCTCACCGCGATGCCAGGCGGTATCGAGGACCAGGTGCGCCAGCTGATCGAGGAGGGGGCGTCGGTCTTCGTGGCGGGCCTCGGCGTTCCCTCCGAGGTCGTCGACCTCTGCCATGACGCGAACGTGCTGGTCGTGAACATGTGCGGGAAGGTCGAGCACGCCCGCCGGGCGGTCGCGGCCGGCTGCGACCTCGTCGTGGCGCAGGGCACCGAGGCAGGAGGGCACACGGGTCAGGTGGCCACGATGCCGCTCGTCCCCCAGATCGTCGATGCCGTCGGCGACAAGGTCCCGGTCGTCGCCGCCGGCGGCATCTTCGACGGGCGCGGGCTCGCGGCTGCGCTCGCCCTCGGCGCCGCCGGCGTCTGGGTGGGGACCCGCTTCATCGCCACCCCGGAGGCTCGTGCCGTGCCCGGTTACAAAGAGCGGCTGATCGAGGCCCACGAGGACGCCACGGTGATCAGCCGCGCCTACTCGGGCAAGACGATGCGGGTGCTGCGCAACGGGTACACGTCCTATTTCGAGCAGCACCCCGAGGAGCTCCAGCCGTTCCCGGTCCAGCTCGGCAGATCCATGGCGGACAACGCCTGGCATCTCGGCGGCGGCCCCGAGACCGCCGGCATCGAGGCCGACAAGGAGGGTTACCCAGCCGGACAGGGCACGGGAGCCATCCGCGAGCTGGTGCCGGCGGCGGAGCTCGTGAGGCGCTTCGTCGAGGAGGCTGAGCAGGCCCTCGCCCGCCTGGACCTGCTTCGCGCCTCGCCCGCCCCGCCGGCTCGCCGGTGACGAGCTCAGTGGCGACCGGGCAGGTGGCGCCCGGGCCGTCCCGGTCTGCCCGTATGCGCCGGGCGGTGTCGGAGCAGGACAAGGCCTCGCGCCGACAGGACATCCTCGCCGCGGCGAAGCACGTCTTCGCCGAGCGGGGCTACCACGCCACCACGATCGCGGACATCGCTCGTGCCGCCGGAGTGTCGTACGGCTCGATCTACTGGTACTACGAGTCGAAAGAAGCCCTCTTCCACGAGCTCATGTCGGCCGAGGCGAGCGCCCTCCGGTCGCGGATCGCCGCCGCGGCGGCCGGCACCGCACGGTCCCCGGGCGCGCAAGGGATGCCCGAGGCCGCGGTCGAGCCCTTCCGGGCAGCCGTCCGAGCCACGATCGAGTTCTACGACGCCGACCGGGCGCTCGTGAAGCTGCTCTTTCGCGACGCGTTCGCTCTCGGCAAGAGCTTCGAGGAGCACCTCTCGAGGATCCAGGGCTCCTTCGTGGCGGATACCGAGCGCCTCGTCGTTGCCCTCCAGCGAGCCGGTGTCATGCAGGCCGGCCCCTCGCAGGTGATCGCCTATGCCATCACCTCGCTCATCGGCCAGCTGGCGCACCGCCGCCTCGTGACCGATGATGGGCTGTCCGCCACGACGCTGTCGGACTTCGTCGTCGACCTCCTTCTCCACGGACTGCTCGCGACGGGCCGAGCTCCCGTGTGACACAGTCGCCGTAGCTGCAGCGCAGCTCTCCCTACACCAGCAAAGGAGCAGCCATGACCGAGACGGCCACGACGCCCGGCGAGCCGGTCGTCCGCGAGCGCCGGGGGCGGGTGGAGATCGTCCGCCTCAATCGCGAGGCGCAGAGGAACGCGATCAACGGGCCGACCGCGAAGGCGCTCGATCGGATCTTCGACGAGCTGACCGAAGACCCCGAAGTGTGGGCGGTCGTGCTCACCGGCACCGGTGAGCGGGCCTTCTGCGCAGGGCTGGACCTGAAGGCCTTCGCCGCCGGCGAGGCCGGGGACGTCATGAGCACGAAGGGCGGCTTTGCGGGCATTGCCGCCCGCAAGTTCCCGAAGCCGCTCGTGGCAGCGGTGAACGGCGCCGCCCTCGCGGGTGGGTTCGAGATCGTGCTGAGCTGCGACCTCGTCGTCGCCGCCGAGCACGCGACC
>DATGKK010000119.1:0-8122 GCA_035294725.1 Acidimicrobiales bacterium
GAGCGGCGCCGGCCGCCGCGATCGGCCTCGGGGAGGCCGCCGCCGAGGAGGATGCGTACCTCGTCGGCCCCGACGAGCTCGACCTTCAGCCCATCGTCCGCGACGCCTGTATCCTTGAGCTGCCGCTGGCGCCGCTGTGTAGCGACAGCTGCCGTGGGATCTGCCCGACGTGCGGGGCCAACCGCAACCGGGACGAGTGCTCGTGCGAACCGGCGACCGACCCCCGTTGGTCGGCCCTCGCAAGCCTCGGCTCGGACGACGCCGGGCCGGAGACCGACCACGTGCCGGGGAGCCGATAGTCCCGGGCACGACACCGAACCGAGCCGAAGGAACCGAGAAATGGCCGTCCCGAAGAAGAAGACGTCGAAGGCGAAGAGCCGCAGCCGGCGCGCCTCCGCCTGGAGCCTTCGCGCTCCGGCTCGCAGCATCTGCCCGCAGTGCCGGAAGGCCAAGCTGCCGCACGTGGTCTGCCCCCACTGCGGGTGGTACAAGGGCCGCGAAGCGGTCGTGATCGACTGAGCCGGGACGGGCGGTGGGCGCCGCCGGCAGGCCTCATCCTGGGAGCGTGACATGGAGCTAGCCAGCCTGCCCGTCGCGCTCGACGCCATGGGTGGCGACCGGGCGCCGGGCGAGATCGTCGCCGGCGCGCTCGACGCCGTGCACGGCGGCCTCCCGGTCGTCCTCGTCGGCCCCACCGACGGGCGCCTCGGGGACGTCGGCGGGCTCGAGATCCTCCCCGCCTCCGAGGTGATCGAGATGAAGGACGATCCCGGTCGCGCGGTCCGCACGAAGAAGGACTCGAGCCTCGTGCGCGCGGCTGAGGCCGTGCGGGACGGCCGGGCCTCGGCCATGGTGAGCGCCGGCAACACGGGCGCGACGATGGCCTCGGCCCTGCTGCGCATGGGCCGGCTCCCGGGGGTCTTCCGTCCGTGCATCGCGACGCCGCTCCCGGTCCCCGGCGGCTCTCCCACCGTGCTCGTCGACGCTGGCGCCAACGCCGACTGCCAAAGCGAGTGGCTCCTGCAGTTCGCCCGGATGGGGGCGGCGTTCTACCGGGCGCGCTACGGAGCCGAGCGCCCGAAGGTGGCCCTGCTCTCGATCGGGGAGGAGTCGTCGAAGGGCAGCCTCCTCGTGAAAGAGACCCACGAGCGGCTCGCTGCCGCAAGGGGCCGGTTCGAGTTCGTCGGCAACGTCGAGGGGCGCGACCTGCTCGCGGGCGAGGCGGACGTCGTCGTCACCGACGGCTTCACCGGCAACGTCGCCCTGAAGGCGCTCGAGGGCGCCCTGCGGACCTTCATGACCGTCCTCGGCGGCGTCATGAACGCGACGGACGAGACCAAGGCGGCGAGCGAGGTGCTCCTACCGGGGCTGCTCGAGGCGGCCGCTCCGCTCGACCCCGAGTCGACGGGGGGCGCCATGCTGCTTGGCGTGAAGGGCGTCTGCATCATCAGCCACGGCTCCTCCTCCCGCCGGGCCATCGTGAACGCCATCCGCGTCGGCCACGACCTCGCCGCCCGGGACCTCACGGGGACGCTCGCGGCATCGGTCGCCGAGGGCAGCTGAGCCCCGCCGGCTCTCGAGGGCGCAGCGCCGGCCGCCGGTCGGGCGGGAAGCTCCACCGCCGGGGGTGGCGGCGTTATCATCCCCGCGTCGTTGCTCCCGCACGAGGCGGGTGCCGGTAGAAGGCCCGGTCGTTCGTCGGGCCTGCGAGGAGACGGAGGCTGATCGTGGCCGAATCGAGCGGCTCGACGCTCGAGCGAGGCGAGGTCCTTGAGCTCGTGCGCAACCAGCTCGCCGAGATCCTCGAGATCGACGCCTCGTCGATCTCCGAGTCGTCGTCGTTCTCCGACGACCTGAGCTGTGACTCCCTCGCGCTGATCGAGCTGGTGGAGGCTCTCGAAGAGGAGCTGTCCGACCGCGTCCCGGGCTTTCGGATCGACGACGAGGACCTCGAGGACCTCCGGACGGTGCGCGACGCCGTGGACTACGTGAGCGCGAAGCTCGCCCAGGCGTGATCTCCGGGCCTGACCCGAGCCGGTCAGCCGGAGAGCCACCACACGAGCCCGCCGGAGCCGAGCCGCCCGGCGCCAGCCAGAGCCTCGCCGATCGGCTCGAAGCCTTCCGGGTCCCGCCCGGCCTGCTCCGCCAGGCGATGGCGCACCGCTCCTACTGCGCCGAGCACCCCGAGCAGGCCTCGAACGAGCGGCTCGAGCTGCTCGGCGACGCCGTGCTCGGCCTCGTCGTCACCGACCACCTGTACCGCTCGTTCCCGAGCCTTCCGGAGGGGGACCTCGCCCGCGTGAGGGCGGCCGTCGTCTCGGGGCTCGGCCTCGGTCCGATCGCGGCCTCGCTCGGCCTCGGCGAGGCGATCCTGCTCGGCCGGGGCGAGGAGGTCTCGGGCGGCCGCTCGAAGAGCTCGATCCTCGTCGACGCGCTCGAGGCGGTGATCGGCGCCGTCTACCTGTCGGCGGGCTTCCCGGGTGCCCAGCTCCTCGTCGAGTCGCTCCTCGGGCCGACGATCGCGGCCGTCGCGAACGAGGCTCGCCTTGGCGACCCGAAGAACCGGCTCCAGGAGCTGTGCGCCCGGTTCGGGTGGGAGGCGCCGACCTACCTCGTCAGCGAGCGCGGCCCCGACCATGCCAAGCAGTTCGAGGCGACGGCCGTCGTCTCGGGGCGGGAGCTCGGGATCGGCGCCGGCAGGTCGAAAAAGGTCGCCGAGCGGGAGGCTGCAAGGGGGGCGCTCCTCGCCCTCGCGGCAGCGGACGGCACGGTCGAGGGGGTCCCCGCCCCCGGGGACGCCCGGCCCGCGCGGGGCTGATCGGGCGGGCGCCACCCATGCCCGAGCTGCCCGAGGTGGAGACCGTCCGGCGCGGGCTCGAGGCCGTGCTGCCGGGCCGGCGAGTCGAGCGCCTCTCGGTCACCGGCCGCCGGGCGGTCCGCCGACAGCCCGCTGCCGAGCTCCGGCGCCGGGTGACCGGCCGGAGCTTCGTCCGGGCGGACCGGAGGGGTAAGTACCTCGCCCTCGTCCTCGACGACGGCCAGGTGGTGGTCGTCCACTTGAGGATGAGCGGCCAGCTGCTCTACGTACCCGAGCCCGCCGGGCTCCCCCTCCAGCCCCACACCCACGTCGTGGTCCGGCTCGACGACGGGAGCGAGCTGCGCTTTGTCGATCCGCGGACCTTCGGGGAGTGGTTCGTGACCGGCGAGGTCCGCCGCGACGGCCTGCCGGCCGAGTTCGACCGGCTCGGACCCGACCCGCTCTGCGACGGGCTCAGCGCCGCTCGCCTCGCCCAGCGCCTGGCACGCCGAAGGTCGCCGCTCAAGGCTGCCCTCACCGACCAGGCGGTGGTCGCCGGCATCGGCAGCCTCTACGCAGACGAGATCTGCCACGCCGCCGGCGTGCTCCCGAGCCGGCCCTGCGAGAGCCTGACGGGCGCAGAGGTCGCCGCTCTCGCAGGCGCCACCCGCCGGATACTGCGCCGGGCCGTCGAGATGCGCGGCTCCTCGCTGCGGGACGCCCGCTACCGCGACCTCATGGGAGAGCTCGGCGGCTACCAGGCCCGCCATCGCGTCTACGGCCGTGCCGGAACGCCCTGCCCGCGCTGCGGCGCCACCCTCCGGCGCGTCATCATCGGAGCGCGCTCGGCCTACTGCTGCACCGGCTGCCAGCACTGAGCCCTGCGGGCCGGCGCCCCTGTGCCGGGGCAGGCGGCCCGAGCGCTCTCGGGGTGCACCCGTTCGGGCCGGGGCGGGATCGTAGGATTCCGCCGATGACCGCCTCGGCTGCGAGCCCGGACGCCGGCGGCACCGGACGGGCGGGGAGGACGCGCGGGGGATGACACTCGGGCGGCAGGCCGGGGAGGACGACGCGACGGTCGTGCTGCGCGTCCCGCCCGCGCCGGCCCGGGCAACGCCCGCGGGCAGCGAGCCGCCGCCACGGCAGGCCCCGGATCGGCACCGGTTCGCCCTGCGGAGCGTGCTCGTCGCCACGAGGCCCCGCCAGTGGACGAAGAACCTGCTCGTGTATGCCGCTCCTGCCGCCGCGGGTGTCGTGGACCGCGCGACGCCGCTTCTTCGCGCCACGGCGGCCGCCGTGCTGTTCGTGGCCGTGTCGGCGGCCATGTACCTCGTGAACGACGTGCTCGACCAGGAGGCCGACCGGCTGCACCCCGTGAAGCGCACCCGCCCGGTTGCCTCCGGCGCCATCTCGTCCCGAGCCGCGCTCACCGTGGCCGGCGCGCTCCTCGTCACCGCTCTCGCCCTCGGTGGGCTGCTCTCGGTCCGCCTGCTTGCCGTCCTCGCCATCTACGCGGCCATCACGGTCGCCTACTCGCTCTGGCTGAAGGAGGTCGCCGTCGTCGAGCTCGCCTGCGTGGCCTCGGGGTTCATCCTCCGCGCCATCGCGGGCGGGGTCGCGGTCGCAGTCCCCCTCTCGCCGTGGTTCCTCCTCGTCACCTCATTCGGAGCCCTGTTCGTCGTGGCCGGCAAGCGCAGCTCGGAGCAGCTCGTCATGGGCGACGAGCGCGCGGTGCACCGGGCGACGCTCGGCGACTACCCCGCCGTGTACCTGCGGGCGGTCCGAGCCCTCGCCGCGACCGTCACCGTCGCGGCCTACTGCCTGTGGGCCTTCGACCACTCCGTCCACGCAAGCGGCCCACGGGTCGACTCGCAGCACCTCATCTGGTTCGAGCTGTCGATCGTCCCCTTCGTGCTCGCCGTGCTCGTCGTGGAGCTCGCCTTCGAGCAGGGCCGCGGCGGCGAGCCCGAGGAGCTCGCGCTCCGCCACCGCCCCTTGCAGGTGCTCGGGCTGTGCTGGTTGGCGCTGCTGCTGGTCGGCATCTACACGTGACGCGCTGGCGGCCGCTGCGGCGCCGCCATCGCCATCGCGAGCGGGCCGAGTGGCTCGCCCTTGGGGCGGCGCTCCTCGTCACCGCGGCGGCGCTCGCCCCCGTCGTGGCGGTGGTGGCCCAGCGCTGGGGCCGGCCCTACCTGCCGGTGCAGGACCAGGCGGTGATCGACCTGCGGGTGCGCGACGTCTGGACCTTCTCGGCGAACACGCCCCTCACCGGGCCGTACAGCCGCTTCGGCTGGGACCATCCCGGGCCGCTCATGTACTACCTGCTCGCGCTCCTCTCCGGCGCCACCGGCGAGCCCGCCTGGGCGACGCTCGTCGGCAACGCGCTCATCCAGGGGATCGCGGTCGTATGGCTGTGCCGCCTGTCGTGGAAGGCCGGCGGCCTCTCCTGGCAGATCCCCTTCGTCGCCGTCGTCACCCTGTCGTACTGGGGCACGGGCCCGTGGATCTTGCAGCAGGTCTGGAACCCGCACGTCGTCTACCCCTTCCTCCCGCTCCTGCTCCTTCAGTGCTGGCTCGTTGCGACCGGGTCGGCCTCCCGCCTGCTCGGCCTCACCTTCGTCGCGAGCTTCCTTCTCCAGACCCACATCGGCTACACGCCCATCGTGCTCGCGGCCTGCCTGTTCGCCGTCGTGGGCCTCCTTGTGTCGGAGCGGTCCGCCGGGCGGCGCATGTGGAGCCGGCGCATCTGGCTCGGGCCGGCCGCCCTCGGCGCAGCCCTCTGGTTCGTCCCGGTCGTGCTGGACACGGCGCTCCACCCGCCGGGGAACCTCGTCACCCTCGCCCGTTTCTACCTCGGGCTCGACAAGGGCACGCACCAGGCGCTCCTTGGAGTGCGCCAGGGGCTCGGCTACCTCGCGACCGAGTTCCGGTGGCGACCTCCGTGGCTCGGCGGCCCGGACCCGATCGACCCGCTGACCGGCCTCGCGAGCCCCTCCCCGCTCGCCTGGCTGGTGCTGCCCGTCGTGCTCATCGCCGTCGCCTGGTGGATCGCCCGCCGGCGGGGCGAAGCCGAGCTCGCCCGCCTTGCCGAGCTGCTCGCGGTCACCTTCGTGGCCGGAGCCGTGACCCTTGCCCTCGTGCGGGGCGCCCCGACGCCTTACCTGTTCTACTGGCGGATCACGATCGGGGCCGCCGTCGTCGTGCTCGGCCTCACCGTCCTCGCCCGCGCGCTCGCCGCGGGCCGGTGGCTGCCCACGGCGGCGCTGTGCGTGGTGCTGGCGGCCGGGATCGTCGCCTCCTCGGTCAGCTTCACCTCCGAGGTCGCCGCTGCGAACGGGCCGGTGTCGCCGATGGCGGCCGTCGCCGGGCGCTTTCTCCGAGAGCTGCGGCGGGAGGGCGAGCCGAAGGGCCGGTTCATCCTCGAGGTGGCGGGGTCGGCCCTCGGGGGCCTCCAGGGCGGGCTGTTCGACGCCCTCGCCCGGGAGGGTGCGCACGTCGAGGCCGTAGAGGGCCTCGGCTACCAGTTCGGCTACGGGCGGGTGGCCACCCCGGCCGAGGTGGGCCAGGTCTGGTACGTCACCGAGGAGAGTGAGCTGTACGCCCTGCTCTCCGAGCAGCCCGGCGCCCGAGTCCTCGCCGTCACCCACTCGCTGCCCGCACGAGAGCAGGAGGAGCTCGTCGGCCTCGACCGCACTCTCGCCGCCGAGCTTCTCCGCGACCACCGGGCGGGAGAGATCCCCTACCTCGGCTCGACCCTCGTCGCCTACCTCCTCGGTGGGGTGCCCGGCCTGCCCCCGGGCGAGCTGAGCGAGCTCGCCCGCCTCGACCAGCTCGCGAGCAGGGACGTCTGCCTCTGCTCGGTGGTGGCCTTCCCCTCCCAGCACCTCCCGCCGGCATGGGCCACCCGCTGAGGCCGCACCCACCGCCTCGGCCTTTGCCCGTGGAACTAGCTTGTCCCCGCCATGCTTCTCCGTGACCGCTCGGCGCGCCGGCGCGTCCCCTCCTTGCCCGGCGCGACGGGGAAGGAGGCTCCGGGCTCCCGGGTGAGAGAGCTCGCGACCTACCTGCTCGTCGCCCTCGTCTGCTACGTCCCGATGCTGCTCACCCAGCCCGGAGTCGTGAGCGACGACACCAAGACCTATCTCTACCTGGACCCCGGTCGGCTCCTGCGGGGCGCCGTGTCGATGTGGGACCCCGGCGTCGCCCTCGGGACCGTCACGCACCAGAACATCGGCTACCTGTTCCCGATGGGCCCGTTCTACTGGGTCCTCGCCAACCTGCACGTGCCGATCTGGGTCGCCCAGCGGCTCTGGCTCGGCAGCATCCTGTTCGGGGCGGCGGCCGGCGTCCTCTACCTCTGCCGGGTGGTCAACGTGACCGGGGCCGGCAGGATCGTCGCCGCCGTCGCCTACGGGCTCTCGCCCTACGTGATGCAGTACGCGGGGCGGATCTCGGTGATCCTGCTCCCCTTTGCCGGCCTTGGCTGGATCCTCGCCTTCATGATCCTCGCCCTCCGGCGGGGCGGGTGGCGGTACCCGGCCCTGTTTGCCCTCGTGGTCTTCGTCGTGAGCGGCATCAACGCGAGCTCGATCGTCTACGTCCTTGTCGCCCCCTTGCTCTGGGTTCCCTACGCCGTCCTTGTCGAGCGGGAGGCGACCTGGCGCCAGGCGCTCACGGTGCTCGTGAAGGCGGGCGCCCTCTCGATCGTGGTGTCGCTGTGGTGGATCGCCGGCCTCTCGGTCGAGGCCATGTACGGCGTCGACATCCTCAAGTACACCGAGAGCGTCCAGGCCGCGAGCTCGGCGGCGGCCGCGTCTGAGGTGGTGCGGGGCCTCGGCTACTGGTACTTCTACAACGGGGACCGGCTCGGCCTGTGGACCCAGTCGTCGATCGACTACACGACGAGCGTGAAGCTGCTCGCGGCGAGCTACCTCGTGCCGATCGGGGCCGTGGCCGCTGCGGCGCTCGTGCGCTGGCGGTGGCGGGCCTACTTCGTGCTCGTGCTGATCGCGGGGCTGGTGCTGTCGGTCGGCTCCAACCCGTTCAGCTCCCCGACGCCGCTTGGCAGCCTCGACAAGGCGTTCATGCTCGACACGACGGCCGGGGAGGCGCTGCGCTCGACGGACCGGGCGACGCCGCTCGTCGTGCTGGCCCTCGCCGTGCTCCTCGGCGCCGGCGTGAGCGGGATCGCCCGCCGGCTCCCGAGGCTCGGCCTCGCCACCGGGGCGACGTCGTTCGCGGCGGTGCTCGCCGCCGCGGGTCCGCTCCTGTCGGGCGACACCGTCATCAAGCAGTTCTCGGAGCCGCCGACGCCCCCCTCGTACG
>DATGKK010000120.1:0-3441 GCA_035294725.1 Acidimicrobiales bacterium
CGTCGTCCGGGCACGGGCCACCGGAGCCCGACCGGCTCGACGAGGTCAGGAGTGGCCGACGCGCCGTTATCGCCTCGGCGAGCAGCGGCGCGCCCGTCGTCGCGGACAGCGAACAGCCGGCCGTCGTACTCCTCGACGTCCCCGCGACGGGTGATCCAGGGCCGGCGCAGCGGGGGAAGACCCCTCTCAGGCTCGCTGCCGGGGCCCGAGGTGTCGTAGAGACCGATCGGCGGGTTGGCGACCGGGCCGCCGGCACCGGGGGAGTCGCCGATCGTCACCTCGGTGAAGGGCACGCGGATCGCGGGCCGCTCGGGGTCGGTCACGTACTCCTTGCGGCGCAGCCTGGCGGCGCCTGCAGGCGCAACACGGCCAGTCATCGCATCCTCCCTTCGCCGGCATTACCCGGATCAGGTTCAACGGTCGACGCCCGAAAGGCGTCCTCTGTCAGCGTTCAAGTAATCCCGCAGCCCGAGGCTCGGACGTTCAAGTAATCCACCACCCCGGCGTTCACGTAATCCACCACCTGAGCTCCTCGTTCGGCTAACTGCCCTCCCCGAGATCCCCCGCCGGGGGGCGACGGGAGGGCGCCAGATGGCAAGGAGGAGCTTCACGGTGATCGACGTCGTCGAGATCCTGGTCCAGTTCAGCGCCGGCCGCTCCAAGGCCGAGATCGGCCGCAGCCTGGACATCGACCGGGGCACGGTCCGCAAGTACACCGCCAGAGCCGAGGCCGAGGGCTTCAAGCCCGGCCCGGACGGCCCGACCCGCTCGGAATGGGCAGCGCTTTGTCGGGGGTGGTTCCCCGAGCTGAGCGATGCCCGGGCACGTAGCCTCACCCACCCGGTGGTCGCGCCCTTCCACGAGACGATCAAGGAGATGCTGAAGACCAACACCGTCACCACCGTCCACCAGCGACTGCGCGACGAGCGGGGCCTCGCCGTTTCGCTCACGAGTTTCCGCAGGTACGTCTGGGCAGAACTCGCCGAGGACGCCAAGCGCGCCGAGGCCACCGTGCCGCGACCCGACGTCGAACCCGGCGACGAGGCCCAGATCGACTATGGCTATCTCGGTCGCTACTACGACAAGGCCCTCGAGCGCTGGCGCAAGGTGTGGGCCTTCGTCCTCGTGCTCGCCTACTCGCGCCACATGTACGTAAAGCCCGTCATCTCGATGGATCAGCGGCACTGGACGGCCTGCCACGTCCGGGCCTTCGAGTTCTTCGGTGCAGTTCCGCGTCGCCTGGTGTGCGACAATCTCGCCAATGGCGTGCTGAAAGCCGACATCTACGACCCTCGGCTCAACCGCTCGTATGCCGAGCTCGCCGAGCACTATGGATGCTTGATCGACCCGGCCAGGCGCCAGAAGCCTAAGGACAAACCGCGTGTCGAAAGACAGATGCCCTACATCCGGGACTCGTTCTATGCCGGTCGGGACTGGTCGGGCATCGGCGAGCAGGTGGAGAGCGCCGAGTCGTGGTGCCTCGAGATCGCCGGGCTTCGACAGCATCGCAGCCTTGACGGGGCAGCGCCACTGTCACTCTACAAGGCAGTCGAGAAAGAGGCGATGCTTGGCCTGCCGCGGGATCCCTTCGAGCTGGCGAGCTGGAGCCGTCCCACGGTCGGGCCGGACTGTCTCGCCAAGGCGACCGGCAAGGCGCTCTACAGCGTGCCCTTCCGCTACATCGGCGAGGTACTCGATGCCCGCGAGTCCTCTCACCGTGTCGAGTTCTTCAGAAGCGGCGAGCTCGTCAAGTCCTGGGAGCGTGTCGAGTCCGGGCGCCAGGTCGACTGGAGCGACTACCCCGAGGAGAAGGCAGCCTTTTTCATGCAGACGCCGCAGTGGTGCCTGCGCCGGGCGGGCGAGCTCGGCACCCACGTCCACGAGCTCGCAGCCACGCTGTTGTCCGAGCAGGCCATGTACAACCTGAGAAGCGTGCAGGGCGTGCTGCGCCTCGCCGAGCGCCACGGCGCAGAGCGGCTCGATCTCGCCTGCCGGCGAGCGATCGAGGTCGGCGACCCCCGCTACCGCACCGTGAAGGGGATCCTTCTCGCCGGCACCGAGCACGACGGCGAGCCCGAGCAGGCCGTGCCCGACGTCCCCGCCCACCTCCACGGCCAGCAGGCGCTCCTTGGCACCGACGAGGCACTCGAGTCATGAAGGCCCACCAGCTCGAACAGACGTTGCGCTCGCTCGCTCTCTCGGGGATGCTCGAGACCTTGGAAGTGCGCCTCTCCCAGGCACAGGCCGGTGAGCTCGGCTACGTCGAGTTCCTCCAGGCGCTCTGTGCCGACGAGCTGCACCGGCGCGACGCGGCGGGCATCGCCCGGCGGGTGCGCGCCGCGCACTTCGAGAAGACCTGCGCGATCGAGGACTTCGACCCCGGCTACAACCCGAAGATCCCGATCGCGCAGATCCGCGACCTCGCGACGCTGCGGTTCTTGGAGGCCGGGGAGTCGGTCATCTTGCACGGGCCGGTCGGTGTCGGAAAGACGATGATCGCCCAGGCGCTCGGCCATCAGGCCTGCCGGCGGGGCTACTCGGTCATCTTCACCAAGACCTCCCGGCTCCTCGCCGACCTCGCCGGTGGGCACGCCGACCGCAGCTTTGACAGCCGCCTCAGGCGCTGGGCACGGCCGACGTTGCTCATCTGCGACGACTTCGCCATGCGGGCCTTCTCGGCCAATCAGGCCGACGACCTCTACGAGGTGATCACCGAGCGAGCGGGAAAGAGCCTCATTCTCACGGCCAATCGCCAAGCGAGCGACTGGTACTCACTCTTCCCGAACCCAGTCGTGGCCGAGTCGATCCTCGACCGCGTCGTGAACTCTGCACACCACCTGTATATGGATGGGAAGTCCTACCGTCCGACCAAGCGCCCGGGCGCCCAGGACACACGATGAGCGCGCCGGAGGAACGGATCTGCGCCTCGCCGGGCTGTCAGGCGGCGCTGCCACCGCCGGCCGGGCGCGGCCGTCCGCGCCTGTACTGCTCGCCAGCCTGTCGTCGGCGGGCTGTGGCGCGAGGCGGCGGTTCGCTCGTCGTCGAGCTCGACCACGACCCGGTCGAGGCCGGCCGGCCGTCGGGGCGGATCTGGCTCGTGCGACTGCGGCGCGGCAGCCGTCAGGTCGTCGTCGCCAGCGAGCTCGGCCGGCCGTCGGCGGAGCACCTCGCCCATCAGCTCGACACCCTCGTCAGGCCCCGTCCGCGAGCAGGAGGAGGCGCCATCGGGTAGACACTGCAGTCGGGCTCAGGTGGTGGAATACCTGAACTTCCGGCCGGTGAAATACGTGAACGTTGACACGTAGTGTGCCGGCGTGGTCGACCAGCCTGCCTTCCAGCTCCGCATCCAGCTCGAAGAAGTGGTGCCGACGGTCTGGCGCCGCCTGCTCGTCCCCGGTGGTGTTCGGCTCCCCAAGCTCCACGACATGTTCCAGGCCGCCA
>DATGKK010000121.1:0-37734 GCA_035294725.1 Acidimicrobiales bacterium
GGTCCGCCCGACCGACCACGCGTCAACACGTCCGCTGACGACGCCACGACCACATCCGCCAACGCTGTCACAGCGGCGGCGTAGCATCACCAACCAGGAGCCTTCGTCCCGCGGCTTTTACACCGGATCTGGGACGCCACCCAGCCCGGCCGCACGGCGCACGAGACGCTCCTCGACGCGCTCGCGCCGCAGCACCTGCTGCTCGTGCTCGACAACTGCGAGCACCTGGTCGAGGCCTGCGCCCGGTTCGCCGACGCGCTTCTGCGTCGCTGCCCGGGGGTCCGGCTCCTCGCGACGAGCCGCGAGCCGCTCGGCGTCCCCGGCGAATCGATCTATCGCGTGCCGTCGCTGTCGGTCCGAGAAGAGGGCTCCTCGGGTGAGCTCGGCGAGGCCGTAACCCTGTTCATCGAGCGGGCCCGTGCCCAGGGGGGCAGTGTCGGCCTCGACGACGACAGCGTCGCCCGCATCGCTTCGATCTGCCGGCGGCTCGACGGGATGCCGCTTGCCATCGAGCTCGCCGCCGCCCGTTCCCGGTCGATGTCGGTCGCCTCCATCCACGACCGGCTCGACCAGCGTTTCCGCCTCCTCACCGGAGGGAGCCGGAGCGCGCTCGAGCGCCAGCAGACGCTGCGGGCCACGGTCGACTGGTCCTACTCGCTCCTTGGCGAGACCGAGCGGGCGGTGCTCCGGCGGCTCTCGGTCTTCGTAGGCGGCTTCGGGCTTGAGGCGGCCGAGTCGGTCTGCGCTGGGGACGACGTCGACGCTCTCGACGTCGCCGACCTCGTCGGCGCTCTCGTCGACAGGAGCCTCGTCGCGCTCGACCAGAGCGGCGCCGAGGAGCGCTACCGCCTGCTCGAGACGATCCGCCAGTACGCGGCGGAGCGGATGCTCGAGGAGGGCGACGAGGCGGTCCGGCAGCTCGCGGGCCGTCATGCTGCCTGGTGCGTCAGGCTCGCCGAGACGGCTGAGCCCTACCTCCACGGGCCGGAGCAGGGACCGTGGCTGCGTCGCCTTGCCGTCGAGCAGGAGAACCTGCGCCGGGGGCTCGAGCACCTCGCCGCGGATCCCGACGGAGCCGAGGGCCTGCTTCGAGCCGCCGTGGCACTCGCCCGCTTTTGGCTGTGGGACTACAGGATGCAGGAGCTGCGAGAGCTCCTCCTCCCGCGTCTCGGCGACCCGGCACCGCCCGGCGTCGACCCGCACCGTTTCGGCTCGGCCCTCGTCGTCGCGGCGGGACTCAGCATCGCCGACCTCGAGACCGCAGGCCGCCTGATCGATCGGGCGCTCGCCATCGCGAGGACCACCGGGGACGAGCCGTTGGCGGCTGTCGCCCTCTCCGCGAAGGCGGCGTGGGCCTATCTCGACCGCAACGTCGACGAGGGGCTCGTGGCGGCAAACGAGGCGCTCGCGGTCGCGCGCCGGCTTGACGACCCTGTGCTCATCGCCGACACGATGGTCACGGTCATCGCCCTCGTCGCCGACCTCCACCCGGAACAGGTGCCGCGGCTGCTCGAGGAGGCGCTCGCTGCGACGGCCCGTTCCGGCGACCGGCGCAGCGAGCTCGCGCTGCGGAGCAACGCGGGCTCGTCCGCCTTGAGGTCGGGCGACCTCGAGGAGGCCGAGCAGCAGCTCGAACGGGCGGCGCAGCTGCGCGACGAGCTCGGGGTCCACGTCCACCACGTCTCGGTCAACCTCGGGTGGGTGCGACGGGCGCAGGGCCGCCTCGGGGAGGCACGGGTCCTGTTCGAGGACGCGTTGCGCTCGAGCCGCCATCACGGCGACCTCCCTGGGCTCGGCTACGGCGCCCTCGGCCTCGCCTGCCTCGAGCTCGACGCCGGCAGGGACGAGCGGGGGGCGCTCCTGCTCGGGTACTCCGAGGCGCAGCTCGATTCGACCGGCGACGTCATGCTCGAGCCGGAGCTCGGCTACCGGGAGGTGTGCGCCGCTGCGGCCCGGTCGAGCCTCGGGTCCGGTCCCTTCGAGCGGGCCGTCGATGCCGGGCGGGCGCTGAGCCTCCAGGAGGGTTTCGAGCTCGCCCTCGACCCGTCACTGCGTGCGATCACGCCGCCGGCGACCTCGGTCGCGGGGGGTGGGCAGGCCTGAGGTCAGCTCCGGAGGGCGACGAGCGTCCGCCGGAGCAGCCCGACGATGCTCACGGCGTCGACGAGGCAGACCACGAGCGCGACGGCGGGATCGAGCCAGTAGAGGCCGCCCGTGGCGAGGATGACCGCGCCGGCGAGGGCGACCCCGGCAGCGCTCGCCGCGTCCCCCGCCGTGTCGATCAGCACGACCTTCATCGTGAGGGCCGCCCCGCTCGTCTCGTCCCCGCCCTCCGGGTCGGCGCGCAGCACGACGGCGCCGGCTGCCATGACGACGGCGGCGACGCCGCTCATCACGAGCACGGGCAGGCCGTGCACTGTGGCGGTCCTGCCGACCAGGCGCGCGGTCGCGTCGGCGGCGACGAGCACGGCAAGGACGAGGAGCCACGTCGCGTTGACGAGGGCGCCGTAGCGGGCTGCGTTGGGACGGCCTCGGGGCCTTCGCGGCGACGGCGCCTCGACGCGAAGCGCCACGAGAGCAATGGCGATGGCGGCAGCATCCGTCAGGTAGTCGGCCGCCTCCGCCCACACCCCGACCGAGTGGGCGCTCACGCCGACGGCGACCAGCGCCACGACGAGGCCGAGGTTCGCCATGAGCACGAACGAGAGCCGTGCCTGACGAGAAGCGCCCATCTTGGAGCTCTGGTCGGCATCGGGGAGCGGGAGGGGGAGGGCCTCGTCCATCGCGTCCCAGTCTTGCCAGCTCCCGGCGACTGCTGCCGAACCGGCCGGCTCGCACCCTCAGCAGCTGAGCAGCTCGCCTCCCCTGACGGCCCGGTTCCATCGGGCGAGCGTGGCCGGGCTCTCGACGGTGAACCCCTGGTAGGCGCCGCGAGGGGGCCAGAGCTCGATCGAGCGGGCGTGGTAGCCAATGCCGGTGGCGATCGTCTCGCAGCCAAGGCGCGCTCCGGAGGTCTGGAAGTAGACGGTGGGCGGAGCCGCTCCGCTCTCCAGCCTCGCGATCTCCGAGACGGCGGGTCCGGAGTACTTCGCCGAGGCGATCTCGGGCGAGAGGTCGTTGTTGCCGACGATGCACGTCGGCCCGCCATGAGCGGCCGACGATTCGCAGGCTCTCATCAGCTCGACCATGAAGCTCGAGTCAGGGCCGTGGCTCGTCGGGAGCGGGTTGAAGGCGAACGTCACCGGGGTGCGCTTCCATCCGGAGTAGTCGGAGAGCGCTCGTGACAGGCAGTGCTCCTGGGCCGTCACGGTCCACCCGGCCTTGGCGAGGTTCACCTGGGACAACTGGGCGCCGCTCACGACGAACGGCTCGCCCGTGCTGCTCGAGCAGGACGAGACGGAGACCTGCCGCACGAGGGGATCGTCGTCGTACCGGGCGGCGAGAGCGAGCTGGAAGCTGTGCCAGGCGGCTTCGAACGGCGGCGTCCACCACCGACCGATCGTGACCAGCTGCCCGTGGACGAGGACCGTGACCGTCCCGCTCCGGGACCTCACCCACGCCGGCGCGCTGCGCCCGGCGAAGACGCGCAGCTTGACGCCAAGGGG
The DNA here is from genome assembly GCA_035294725.1 of Acidimicrobiales bacterium. Classification (GTDB taxonomy): domain Bacteria; phylum Actinomycetota; class Acidimicrobiia; order Acidimicrobiales; family Bog-793; genus DATGKK01. Next base: position 3,606 of record DATGKK010000121.1, read on the forward strand.
TGTCGAGGGGTGGCTCCGGTTCCACGCCGCGACCGCCGCAAGGGACTGGTCGAGGGGCTGCCACCGCTCGACGCCAGGAGCCGGCTCGAGCTGCGACCAGGACTCGTTCACCACGATGCCGGCGAAGGCGCCGGCATACGGACCGAGACTGCTCGGATCGGCCACCGGGAACGGCTGGCCGGTCTGGTACGGGGTCTGCACTCCCATGTCGAGGAAGCCCTCGAGGGGCGGCTTCTTTCTCGTTGGCGCCGACGGTGACGTCGTTGCCGGCCCGGTGGCCCCGGGTCGGCCCCTCGTCGCCGACTGCGATGGTGCCGGCCTGCCGTTGCAGCCGGCGAGCATGGCGACGGTGGCGACCAGGGAGGCGCCAAGGGACAGCAGGCGACGATCGAAGCGTGTGTGCATGACCCACACCCTGGCCCGTGGATGTGAAGCTCCAGTGAAGGCCCGGTGAGCGGCGCGTGAGGGAACCCGCCCGTCACACCTCGACGCCGAGGCCGGTGCGCCGTGCGCACCACTCCCAGAGCCGTCGCCCCTGGTCCTCGAGCGGCTTCGCCGGTCGCGTCCAGGGAAGGCGGAGCTCGCTGCGGCGGCGGCGGTCGTGCCAGAATCCGTTCTCGGCGCCCGCCGACCTCTCACCCGGCCCGCCGGCTTGGGATCGTGCCCCGCCGGCGGCGAGCCACACCGCGGTGTCGGCTCCCTCTTCCGGCCTGCGCAGGAGGGGCCCGAGCCGGAACGAGGGGAGGCCGCTCGTAAGGCCGGGCGTGTCGACCCAGCCCGGGTGCATCGAGTAGCTCGCCACCCCTTCGGAGGACCAGCGGCGCGACCACGCGTGCGCGAGCACGACCTGCGCGCGCTTCGCGCGGGCGTAGGCCTTCACCCCGTCGTAGCGATCCCGGGGCATCTCGAGGTGCTCGAGGTCGAAACGCTCGGTGTACATGCCACCCGAGGAGACGATGACGACAGTGGCGGAACCGGCCCGCTTGAGGAGCGGGGCGAGGCCGTACGTGAGGCGGTAGGGGCCGAGGACGTGCGTCGCCACCGTGAGCTCGATGCCGTCACCGTTGACCTGGTAGCTGCGCAGCAGTGCGCCGGCGCAGTGGACGAGGGCGTCGAGCCGTCCGTGCCTTGCCCGGAGCTGCTCGACGAAGGCGGTGATCGAGGCGCCCTCGGCGACGTCGACCACGGCGGCGCTGGCCGAGGCGCCGCTCGCCCGGATGCCATCGGCGACCGCGTGCGTGCGGTCCGCATCCCGTCCGAGGACGACGACCTCGGCGCCGAGGCCGGCGAGCGCGAGGGCGGCCGCCCGCCCGATCCCCGAGGAGGCACCGGTGACCACCGCGACCCGGCCGTCCATCCTCGGAGGCTCTCCCCAGCGCTCGATCGACCGTCGGGCGAGGTAGCCGAGCCGGCTGAAGCTACCGGCGACGGTGGCCTCGAGGAGGGCGTCGACCGGGCGGGCGAGAGGAGCGGGTCTCTCCGCCGGCCCCGGCTCGCGCGTGGCGGTGAACACAGATCTATTTTAGTGCTAAAATCCAGGCGGGCTCGGCACCCGCCCGTGCCCGGAGAGAACCCCGGGAGCGGGGCAAGGCAGACGTACTTCCCTCATGCGCATCGCCATCATCGGGACCGGGATCGCCGGCCTCACCTGTGCCCACCTGCTGTCGCAGCGACACGATGTGACCGTGTTCGAGCGTGACAGCCGGCCGGGAGGCCACTCCAACACGGTCCGCGTCGAGCTCGGGGCTGAAAGCCACGACGTCGACACCGGTTTCATCGTCTACAACGAGCGCAACTATCCGGGTCTCGTGCGCCTGTTCGACCGTCTCCGAGTCCCCACCAAGCCGAGCGACATGAGCTTCAGCGTGTCCGACCCCGCCACGGGCATCGAATGGCGAGCGACGTCGCCGAACACGGCGTTCGCTCAGCGGCGCAACGCGCTGCGGCCGGCCTTCCTCCGCATGCTGGCCGACATCGTCCGGTTCAACCAGCGGACCCGGAGGCTGCTTCGCGAGGACGGGCTCGGCGGGCTCACCCTTCGCGAGCTCGCCGGCGAAGGCCGGTGGTCGAGCCGGCTGGTGGAGTGGTACCTCGCTCCGATCGTCTCGGCGATCTGGTCGGCTCCCGTCGAGGACGCCCTCGACATCCCGGCCGCGACCTTTGCCCGGTTCTTCGACAACCACGGCCTGCTCAGGCTCGGGGACCAGCCGTCGTGGCGGACGGTCGAGGGCGGCGCCCGCGTCTACGTGGACCGTGTCGTGGCGCCGCTCGGACGGCGGGTCCGGCTCGCCACGCCCGTGGCGAAGGTCACCCGCCACCACGACGGCGTCGAGCTCCTCACCGAGCGCGATGGCCCGCTGCACTTCGACCACGTCGTGCTCGCCACCCACAGCGACGAGAGCCTGGCGCTGCTCGGCGACGCCACGCCGGCCGAGCGCTCGGTGCTCGGCGCCATCCGGTACCAGCCCAACACGGCCGTGCTCCACACCGACGAGCGCCTGCTCCCCCGATGCCGCCGGGCCTGGGCGAGCTGGAACTACCGGCTCGAGCGGGCCGATGCGAGACCCGGAGGAGGGACGGTCACATACCACATGAACCGCTTGCAGTCGATCGACTCCCGGCACCAGCTCTGCGTGACCCTCAACCCGATCACCCCGATCGACGACCGAGCGGTTCTCGGAACCTTCGAGTACGCCCATCCAGTGCTCGACTCGGGTGCCGTCGCTGCTCAGCAGCGGCACGACGAGATCAGCGGGGTCCGCTCCACGTCATACTGCGGGGCGTACTGGGGATACGGCTTCCACGAGGACGGCGTCCAGAGCGCCCTCAAGGTGTGCCGCGCGCTCGGAGTGGATTGGTGATCTCCGTCGCGATGACCGAACTGGACGTGAGACGGTGAGGAGCTCCCTGTACGAGGGGACCGTGACCCACCATCGGCATGCGCCGGTCGACCATCGCTTCTCGTACAAGGTGATGCTCCCCCTCCTCGACCTCGACGAGGTCGAGGAGCTCGTCGGGTTGCACCCCTTGTGGTCGGCCGAACGGGCCAACGCGGTCACCTTCCGGCGTCGCGACTATCTTCCGAGCCGGCCGGGCCCCCTTGCAGATGCCGTCCGGGACATCGCCGGAGAGCACCTGGGCCGCCGGCCGGCCGGGCCGGTGGCGATGCTCGCCCATCTCCGCATGTGGGGCTACGTGTTCAATCCGATCTCCCTCTTCTACTGCTTCGATCCCGGCGGCGGCCGAGTCGAGGCGCTCGTCGCCGAGGTGACCAACACCCCGTGGCAGGAGCGCCACACCTACGTCGTGGGCGGGCCCGGCAGGCACAGGTTCGCGAAGCAGCTGCACGTCTCGCCGTTCTTCGAGATGGAGATGGACTACACGCTCTCCTACGGCGAGCCCGGCGAGAGGCTGTCGCTCTCCATGCGCACGACGCGCGGCGACGACACCCTCTTCGACGCCGGCCTGCGGCTCGAGCGTCACCCAGCTGATCGCCGGAGCCTCGGGACCTTCCTGCGGCGCTACCCGTTGGGCTCGATGAGCGTCTCGGCTGGGATCTACCGCCAGGCCTTCGCGCTCTGGCGGGCGGGCGCACCGTTCGTGCCCCACCCCGATCACCGCCCGGTGGGGGCGCGCAGGCCCGGTGCCGGTCCTTCTCGTCCGACCGAGCGGCACCGGCCGGAGGAGAAGGGAGGCGAGCCTGCAGGCTCGATGGGGGAGGGCGGGGTGCACCTTGGCTGAACCGTCGGCTCCCTCCGACCGCATCGCCCGATCAGCGGTGAGGGCGGCGGGCCGTCACCTCGCCTGGGGCAGCGTCGAGGTCGAGGATCCTGCCGGCTCGTTCCGGGTCGGGCAGACGGACCCCTGCGCGCGGGTCCGCGTGCACCACCTTGGCACCTACCGGGCGCTGCTGCGCCACGGCTCGGTGGGGTTGGGGCGAAGCTACGTCGACGGTTGGTGGGACAGCGACGACCTGACCGACCTCGTGAGGGTCCTCGTCCACAACCGGGGGCGGCTCGGGCGGGCGAGCGACCGAGCCGGTGAGGTCCTCTCGGCCGTCGCCGACCCGGTCCGCCGGCTCCGCCGCCGTCCGCCTGCCGACGATCGGCGGGACGTCCGCGCCCACTACGACATCGGCAACGAGCTCTTCTCGCTCATGCTCGACCCGACGCTCAGCTACTCCTGCGCGCTCTTCGAGCGGCCGGAGATGAGCCTCGAGGAGGCCTCAATCGCCAAGCTCGACCGGATCTGCCGCAAGCTCTGCCTCTCCCCGGCCGATCACGTCATCGAGATCGGCACGGGATGGGGCGGGTTCGCCGTGCACGCCGCATCCCGTTACGGCTGCCGGGTCACCTCGACCACCATCTCGGCCGAGCAGTTCTCCTACGCGACCGAGCGGGTGTGTGCTGCCGGGCTCTCCGGCCAGGTCAAGGTGCTCCAAGAGGACTTCCGGCAGCTCAAGGGCACCTATGACAAGCTGGTCTCGATCGAGATGATCGAGGCGGTGGATTGGCGTGTCGTCCCCACCTTCTTTCGCAGCTGCGACGCCTTGTTGAAGCCCGGCGGTCTCATGGCCCTGCAGGCCATCACGATCGAGGACCGGAGCTACGAGCGCGCGAAGAGCAGCCAGGACTTCGTGAAGGCCTTCATCTTCCCGGGCAGCTGCCTCCCGTCGGTCGGCTCGATCGCCCGGGCCGCCGCCCGGACCGACCTGCGGATCGTCGACCTCGAGGACATCGGCCGCCACTACCCCGAGACGCTGCGCCGCTGGCGCGAGCGTGTGGAGGAGAGCCGCGCCGAGATCGAAGCGCTCGGCTTCGACGAGCGTTTCCTTCGCATGTGGCGCCTCTACCTGTGCTACTGCGAGGCCGCCTTTCTCGAGCAGCACGTGAGCGACGTCCAGGTCGTCCTCGCCAAGCCCGGCTGGAGGCCGCGTGCCGTGAGGTCGTGAGCCGAGCCCGCCGCGCCGGGCCGCGCGTTCGCCGACTGGCCTCAGCCGCCGAGGAGCTCCTCGACGGCCGCTACGACCTGGCGCGCGTCGAGCCCCGTCCAGCGCTCGGAGCCGAAGGAGCGGGCGATCCGCTCGTCGGGCACGGCGGCACCTCCGACGAGCACGGCCGCTCCGGTCTCGGCGCGAAGCGAGGCGACCGTGTCGGCGACCGCCTGCTCGTGGCCCGGGCCGGTGACCGACACGAGCACGCAGAGCGGGCGGAACCGGTGCGCCGCGATCACGAACGAGCTAGCCGGCGTGTCCGCGCCGAGGTCGACGACCTCGAACCCGGCCGCGCGCAGCTGGTCGGCGACGATGGCGCCCGGTACCTCGTGCAGCTCTCCCTCGACGGCGCCGACGACGACGGTCGCCCTCTTTCGGCCCCGTCGGTTGAAGCGAGGACCGAGCCGGCTGAGCAGGCGCCTCGCGACCACCGACGCACGGTGCTCGTCACCGACGTCGAGGGTCCCAGCCGCCCACCGCTCGCCGATCGCACGCAGCGCGGGCGCGATGAGCTCGAGCTCCACGTCGGCGGGGTCCGCGCCCGAGGAGAGGGCGGACTCCGTGAGCTCCCAGGCCCCGATCTCGTCCCCTGCGAGGAGCCGGTCGAGAAGGCGAGCCGTCGCCCAGGTCCGTGGGGCGCGGCGGCTCCTCGCCGGGGGCTGCGTCTCGCGCAGGCGGTCGAGCTCGGCCGGGTCGACCTGCCATTGCCCATGCACTTTCAGGGCAGGGAGCCTGCCGGTTCGCACGTAGCGGTAGGCCGTCATGTAGTGGACGCCGAGCCGGCTCGCGGCCTCGCCGAGGCCGATCGCGTGGCCGTCGGGCTCTTCGGCTGTGGTCATGTGCGGCTCGCCCTTCCCGGCGCTGGCCCTCCAGGCACCCGGAGCTCTGACCACTTTAGTGCTAATATCAGATCTTCCCGAGCCACGGAGAAGGCATGGCCCATATCGTGAGGACGGTGAGGACCGCCTGGAGCCCGGAGCTGGCGTTCGCGTACATGGCCGACTTCAGCCATGCGGCGGAGTGGGACCCCGGCGTGGCGGCTGCGAGGCGTGAGGACGACGGAGAGGTCGCCCTCGGCAGCGTCTTCGAGCTCATGATCCGGGTCGGTGGACGCCGGTTCCCACTCCGCTACGAGGTGACCCACTTCGCTCCTCCGCAGGTCACTTTCACGGCCCGCTCCTTCGCGCTCGAGTCGGTCGACACCGTGACCGTGACCGACCGGGGGGGTGAGACCGAGGTCCGCTACGACGCCAGGATCCACCTCCGAGGCCTTCTCCGTATCGCCGACCCGCTGCTCGCGCTCGGCTTTCGCGGCGTTGCGGACCGCGCCATCGCCGGCCTCGAGCGGCGCCTCTCGGAGGCGGCATGAGCGCGCAGGTCCTTTCGACCGAGAGGCTGCCAGCCACCGACGAGGAGCGCCGCCCGCGGACGGCGGAGGTGAGCCGAGCACGAGTCGGGATCCCCTTTGTGATCGTGCACCTCGGCGTGCTGGGGGTCCTCCTCGTCGGGTGGAGCTGGGCGGCGGTTGGCTGCTGTGCTGCGCTGTACCTCGCTCGGATGCTCGGGATCACGGTCTTCTACCACCGGGCTTTCGCGCACCGGGCCTTCTCGATGTCGCGACCGGTCCAGCTGGCCGGAGCGATCCTCGGCGCTTCCGCCGCCCAGCGGGGCCCGCTGTGGTGGGCGGCTACCCACCGGGTCCACCACCGCTACACGGACCGCCCCGGCGATCCGCACTCGCCGGTGGTCGACAGCTTCTTCCACAGCCACGTCGGTTGGCTGTTTCGGGAGCAGCCCGCTCCGCCGGCCAGCGTGGCGGACCTCGAGCGCTTCCCCGAGCTCCGCCTCGTGGACCGGTACCACCATCTGGCGCCGATCGCGACGGCCTGCGGCACCTTTGCTCTCGGGGCGGCCCTTGCGCGCCTCGACTCGCACCTTGGCACGTCGGGGCTCCAGATGCTGGTCTGGGGCTTCTTCGTGTCGACGACGCTGCTGTACCACGCCACCTTCTCGGTGAACTCGATCGCCCATCGCTTCGGTCGCCGGCGCTTTGCCACTCCCGACGCGAGCCGGAACAACGGTCTCGTGGCGCTCCTCACCCTCGGCGAGGGTTGGCACAACAACCACCACCGTTTCGGCGGCAGCGCCCGCCAAGGGCTCAGCCGCTTCGAGCTCGACCCGTCGTGGTGGTTCATCCGGCTCCTCGCAGCGCTCCGCCTTGCGGACGGTCTCCGTCCCGTCCCGGCGAGCGTCTGGGCCGAGGCGGGCCTTGCCCCGAGCGGGCGGAGCCGCGTCGAGAAGGCGGCCCCTCCGGTCGAGCCGACCCCGGCTCCTGCCACCGCGCAAGCAGTGCGGGGCTGAGCTCGGGTCGGGCCGGCCTCCGGACCGGTCCAGGTGAGGAGGCGCCCGCCCGTGGCCCGGCGGGCGGTGCCGCTTACGGCGAGCTCTGCACGGTGACGGCGAGCGTGACGCCTTGGCCGGGGAGCGCGACCTGCTCGAGGAGCAGGCGCAGCCCGCCCTTCGCGAGCTGATCGAGGTCACCTGCCGCGGTCTCGGACGAGGTCGTCACCGTGAAGCCCTTTGCCGTGAGGACGGCGGCGTAGTCGCGCAGCGCGGCGTCGCTGGGCTCGGTGAGGAGCAGGTACCACTTCGTGGAGCTGATCCGGACGCCGGTAAGGATGCTTCCAGGTGGGTCGGGGACCGCGGAGGGGAAGCCGGCCGGCAGAGCTGCCCCACCGGGGGCGGTGGTGGTGGGGACGGTCGGGAGGGTCGTGGCCGGCGCCGCCGTCGGCGGTGTGATCTCGCCGACGCCGCCGATGGCGACGACCGTGAACGACGAGGTGGCCCCGTGCAGGGGGGTCGCCGCTACCGCCGAGCCCGAGGGAGCGCCGGTGCGGTAGGAGAGGAGTGCCCCGGAGCCGTCCGCCACGCAGGCCGACGCCGTCTCGAGGAGCACGCTCGCCGCAGTGCTCGGGGTCGCGAGGTGGTAGAGGGTGCCGACCGTGCCGGCGACCCGGCAGCGACCCTTCCTCGTGATCCGGATCCCGGTCACGTGGGTGTAGCCGATCAGCGCCGTGGCGAAGGTGCGCTCCCCGTCGAGATGGGAGTAGCCCTGAGGGGTCTTGAAGCTGACTGGCTCGACGTGGCCGAGTGCGAGCGCGTAACCGTGGCCGCCGACGTCGTAGGTGGTCTCGGGGACCGGGATCGTGGCCTCGGTCTCCCAGTCCTCCGGGCCGTGCACGAGCCCGGTGATGGTGAAGGTGTGCCCCTCATTGGAGGAGCTCGACGTGAACCGGTAGTTCTCGAGGCTGGCGAGCTGTGACAGGCTGAACGTCGCCGCTCCGCCCGTCTCGCCCGACGGCGCTTGCTTCGACGCCGCGGGCGACCCGTTGGAGCCGCACGCCGCGAGCCCGAGCGCGAGCGCGGCGAGCGCGATCACCTCTGTCCGTCGTCCCACCTTGCCCCCTTGCTCTCCGCCGATGACTCCCGGAGAAGCTAGCAAGCTCCGCGGCCGTCGCGACCTGGCTGCTCCTGCACTGCTACGGCGGCGGCCCCGTCGGCTTGGGCTGAGCGGATCGCGAGGGGAGCCGACCAAGTGTCGGCCGCCTTGCTCCGGGCAGCGAGCCGGCTCGGCCACCAGAGCCGAGGACCGATCTCGATGGCCAGTGCGGGCACGAGAGCGGAGCGCACGATGACGGTGTCAACGAGCACGCCGAAGGCGACGAGGAAGCCGATCTCCGTCAGGGCGACGAGCGGTAGGACGCCGAGCACGGCGAAGGTCGCAGCGAGGACCACCCCGGCCGAGGTGATCACCCCGCCCGTCACCGAGAGGCCCCTCGTCACCCCGAGAGTGGCGCCCGCCTCTGCCTCTTCCCGGACCCGTGCCATGAGAAAGACGTTGTAGTCGACGCCGAGGGCGACGAGGAACACGAAGCCGAGGATCGGGACCGTGGGGTCGAAGCCGGGGAAGCCGAAGAGGTAGCGGGCCACGAGCGAGGAGAGCCCGAGGGAGGCCAGGTAGGAGAGAACGACCGTCGCGCTCAACATCACCGGTGCCACGACCGAGCGCAGCAGGAGGCCGAGCATGGCGAGCACGATGGCGAGGATGACGGGGAGTAGCAGATCGCGGTCGTGGGAGGCGGCAGCGGCGAGGTCGACGTTGGTGGCGGTCTCGCCGCCGACGAGCGCCGCCCCCGGTCCCGCCAGATCGTGAAGGCGACGCCGCAGGGCGACGACCGTGCGCTGCGCGGCGCTCGAGGTCGGCGAGGCGGCGAGCGTCGCCTGGAGGAGCACCGCGGCGCCGAGTCGTTCGGGAGGCCCCACGGCGGCGACCCCGGGAGTCGACCGGGCGATCGCCGCCGCAGCGGAGGCCCGCGCGGCCGGCTCGACGAGGATCGTCGCCGGAGCAGTGATCCCGGCGGGGAAGTTGGCGGCGAGCAGCTGCTGCGCCGCGACGGAGCCGACCTCGCCCCTGAAGCCGTTCTGCTGGTTGACGCCGCCGCGATACGAGAGCAGGCCGAGCGTGCCAAGAGCGAGGGCAGCCGCGGTCGAGAGCCAGATCGCGCGGCGGTGGGCGGTGATCGCCCGTGCCACGCGTGCCCACAGACGGTTGCCTGCTGCAGGCCGCTTGCTCGCCCGGGGCACGAAGGGCCAGAAGACCCGCCGCCCGAGGCAGGCGAGTGCGGCAGGGAGGAGAGCGAGCTGTGCCACGAGGGCGCAGAAGATGCCGGCGGCGCACGCCGGTCCGAGGGCGGCGATGTCGTTCAACTGGGCGAGGGCGAGGGCGCACAGGGCGAGGATGACGGTGAGCCCGGAGGCGGCGATCGCCGGTCCGGCACGCCGCAGCGCGACCGCCATTGCCTCGTGGTGGTCCTCGTGGCGTCCCAGCTCCTCCCGGTAGCGGGCAAGGAGGAGCAGCGCGTAGTCGGTGCCCGCCCCGAAGACGAGGACGGTGAGGATGCCGACGGTCATCCCGTTCACGACAAAGCCGCTCGCGGCGAGCAGGTAGGCGAATCCCTCGGCCCAGCCCGCGGCGACAAGGACCGAGAGGAGGGGGACGAGCCACAACAACGGGCTGCGGTAGACGAGGAGCAGGATCAGCGCGACCACCGCGATGGTCACGCCGAGCAGCTTCCCGTCGATCCCGGCGAAGGCGTCGAGGGCGTCGGCGGCCGATCCGGCCGGTCCGCCCACCGCGGCCCGGAGCGCGCCGGGCGGCGGGTTCGCCGTCGCCGGGGTCGCGTACCTCGCGACGATCGAGCGGATCGCGGCGACATCCCGGGCGTTGGTGGCCTGAGGGATCGTGGCGCGGATCGGCACGGCGAAGTAGGCGGCCGCGCCGTTTCTGGCAACCACGACGGGACTTGGGCCCGCCACCCCGCTGAGGCCTCTCGCAGCGATGCGGCGCCGGGCGGCCGCAATGCGTGCACGGTCTCCGGAGCGCAGGCCGCCGGGTCGCTCGAAGATCACGAGTGCCGGCGTGCTCGTCGCCCGGTCGTGCTGCTCGACGTAGTTGAGGACGCGGGTTGACGCCGCCCCGGCGGGCAGGAAGCTCGCCGGAGAGTTGTCCTCGAGGCTCGCCAGTTTCCCGGCGAGAGGGCCGACGAGGCCGACGGTTACGACGGCGAGCACGACCACCGCCCACTTCGAGCGCCGACCCGTCACGACGGCGACGAAGGCTCTCGGGAGGCCGGCCAGCGTCTTGGCGAGGCGGTAGGGTACCTTACATCCCGTCATCATCTCTACACTATGTCAACTAATAGACAACATGTAAAGTCGTCTGACCCGAGCCGGTGGGCCGACGTGGTCGGCGAGCACAAGGCAGCTCAGCGCGACCACATCCTGTCGGTCGCCCTTGACCTGCTGCGTGAGCGCGGCATGGCGACGCTCACCATGTCGGCCGTCGCGAAGCGGGCCGGCATCTCGCGGGCAACCCTGTACCACTACTTCCCCGACGTGGACGCGCTCCTGTCGGCGTGGGTGGGGAGGGAGATCGAGGCGTCGGTCGCCGCCATGGTCGCAAGCGCCGCCGGGTTCGCGGACCCGCTCGAGCGGATCGAGCACCTCGTCGCGGCGCAGGCGGCCGCCTTCGAGAGCCAGGACCACCGGCTCTCGGCCGAGCACTTCGAGTCCGAGGCCGGATCGCCCTCCGTCCGCCGCGAGGTGGCCGCCAAGATGGCTCCCCTCCGCCGGCTGCTCGCCGACACCATCGCCGAGGCGGCAGAGGGCGGGCGGCTCCGGACCGAGGTCGCACCGGCTCTCTCGGCCGACCTCCTCCTCGGCATGCTCGGAGCCGCTCGCCGTCACATCGTGAGCGGCGACCTCACCGCCGCGGAGGCGGTGGCCGCCGTGATGGGGCTGCTGAGAGGGGGCTGGTTCGCCTGAGGAACGGGCTCCCGCCCGCCCATGGTCCGTCAGGGGTTCGCCAGCAGCTCCTCGACGTGGGCGACGGCGGTGACCCCGCCGCCGTCGCGCCCGATCGCTGCCTGCAGGCGGGCCGCCGCCGCACGGAAGCCGGGGTCGCTGAGGAGGGCCGAGAGGGCGGCGGCGACCGCCTCGACCGACGCGTCGGCCGGCAGGTCGATCCCCGCTCCGCACTGCGCGACCCGTGCCGAGTTGAGCGGCTGCTCGCGACCCTGGGGGATGCAGACGAGGGGGACGCCGCAGGCGAGAGCGGCCGTGATCGTGCTGAGGCCCCCGTGGGTCACCACGGCGGAGACCTGAGGGAGGATCCGGGCGTGCGGAAGGTAGCGGTGCGCGACGACGTTGCCGGGAAGCGCGAGCTCGCCGAGGTCGAGACCGCCGAGAGTGAGAAGCCCCCGCACGGGGAGGCTGCCCACGGCCTCGAGGATCCTCGGGAGCACTTCGCCCTGGCGCTGCAACGTGGTGCTGAGCGAGACGAGGACGAGGGGGCGGTCGTCGCCATGGTCGAACCCGAGGTGGCTCGGCGGCTCAGGAGGTCGCGGGTCGAGGATCGGACCGACGTAATGGGTCGAGCCAGTGCGCGCAGCGCCGGGGTAGTCGAGCTCCTGGGGCACGAGCACGAGCACCTTGCCGGCGCGCGAGCAGCACTCCCACATCGCCTGCGATCCGAGCGCAGGAAGGCCGAACGCCTCCCGGCAGCGGCCCATGTCAACGGACAGGTCGGCCCAAAAGGCGATGAAGGGCTGGTAGAGCACGTGGACCAGCACCGCGGTGGGAACGCCGAGCAGCTCGGCTGCGACGAGCCCTGCACCTGACATGCAGTCCACCACGAGCACGTCGGGGGAGAAGCCGGCGGCCGCGGAGAGCACGTCGTTCGCGGTGGCGACGCCGTTGCGCAGCTCGTCGAAGCGGGCGGGATCGTCGTCGAGCGACACGCCGGTCGGCCAGGGCTCGAGCGACGGGTACTCGAGGAGCTCGGCGCCGGCAGCCGCCACGTCGCTTGCCACCTTGCCCGGCACAGGAGCAGCGTCCGCCATGATCGCGACGCGATGCCCCCGTTGCGCCAGGCGAGCGGCGAGCGCAAGGGCCGGCGGGAAGTTGCCGCCGCCGTTCCAGCTCACGATGAGGAACCGGCCCTTCCTCACCCGCCCGCCTCGCTCTCGGCGAGCTCCTTGATGCGCTCGAGCGTGGCTCGCATGGCCTCTTCGCGGCGGCGGTCGCGGTCGCGCATCAGGTAGTCCTCGGCGAGGCGCGCCGACAGGGGGAGCCAGTGCACCTCGAAGGACTCCGTCAGCTCCACGCCATCGTCGGTGGGCTGCAGGCGGTAGGTCCAGGTGGCCATCTCCTTCTCGCGGGTCAGCGTCGAGAAGCTGAGCTCTTCTCCCGGCACGACTCGCTTCACCCGGCACGCGACCGACCAGCGCATCCGGCCGTAGCGGTTCCAGCCTCGAAAGCGAGCACCCTCGACGGCGGGTGCCGAGGCGCCGTCCAGCCATTCGACCCGGTAGCACTCGGGGCTCCACTCACCCATGCGGTCGAGGTTCACGAGCAACGACCAGACTCGCTCCACGGGTGCCTCGACTCGGATCCGGACGCTGCCGCTCCGGGCAGTCCTCATTGCTCCTCCTTCCCTGCGGCGCCCGGGGTGCTCGCGACCCGGGCCCGGCGCCGCTTCTTTCTCGCAAGGTGGTCGTAGGCGAGGTCCGCCACGTCGTCGACGAGCCGGGCCCACCGCCGCCCGCCCGGGTCGTTCGAGATCTGTTGGTCGACGAGCCCGATGCTGAGTGCCGTCAGCAGGTCCTCGTCCGAGGAGTCGCTGAGAAGACCGATCCTCGCGAGCTCCTCGCGAAAGCGCTCCAGCACGGCGACGGCCTTCGCGTAGGAGGCGGGCGAGGGGGTAAAGCCGGGGATGGTGCGCTGGAAGAGGAGCTGGTAGCGGACAGGGTCCTCGGTGCAGAAGTCGAACGTGACCCAAAAGCCGGCCCGCAGCCGCTCCCGCGGCGAGCGGGGCAGCGTCGCCGCTCGCCGTTCGATGAAGGCGAGGAGCTCCTCGTTCCCCTGCGAGAACATGGCGTCGTAGATCTCGTTCTTCGAGGCGAAGTACGAGTAGAGCGAGGGCACCCGCATCCCGACCCGGGCGGCGACGTCCGAGAGGGCGAGCGCGGCGAGGCCCTTCTCTCGCGCCACCGCCCAGGCGGCCTGCACGATCTCCTCCTTCGTGGCATCGTGCCGCCGGGTTCGCCGATCACTCATCGGTTTACCTAATGTCACTAGGATATCTGTAGAGCATTCGGTAACCGCCGTCAAGGGCGGACTCGCTCGCACGAGCCGGAGGGTTCGCGCCGGCCTCCGGCCGGCCGGGCGCGGCCAGCCCTGCCTCTTCCCGCCGCCCGGCAGCGGTGGTAGAAACGGCGCAGGAGACGAGCCGTGCGCACGACCGCCTCCGCCGAGCACGGGAGCGCCAGCCTATGAGAGGGCACGACGTGGCCCCCCGGGCCGGCGACCGGGAGCAAGGTTGCAGACCACGTGGCGAGACGACCCGGTGGGAGCTCTCGACGTGCCGCCACCCGGCCGGTGCCGGTTCGAGGTCTCGCCGCCCCGGCACTTCCTCTTCCCGGCGCTCGTGCTCCTGCTCGCCGAGTCGCCGCGCCACGGCTACCTTCTCGTCGACGCCCTGGCCGGGCTCGGCCTCGGCCGAGTCGACCGCCCGAGCGTCTACCGTGCTCTCGCCGAGCTCGAGCACGACGGCTTGGTGAGCTCCCACGCTGAGACGCCGATCGCCGGGTCGACCCGGCGGGTCTACGCGGTCACGCGGCAGGGGGAGCGCGCGCTCGAGGCGTGGATGTCGATCGTCGCTGCGGAGCGCAACTGCCTGGAGCTCGTCCTCGAGCGCTACTGGTACTGCAAAGCCCGGCGCTGGAGCGCGCTCGACCAGATCGGGGGCGACGACGAGAGCGGTGCCGTCTCTGAGCCGCCGTCCACCGTCGACGCGACGGCTCTTCGACCGGGCTCGAGCGGCGGCCATGCGCGAGCAGGCCGGCTCAGTCGCTTCCAGGTGAGCAGCGAGCTCGCGCCTCGTGATCGAGGTCCGCTCCAGCCTCGGCCCGGTCGCGTTCAGCACCGACGGTCTGTCGGGCTGGCTGGAGGTGTGCCTTCGCGACGGGCTCGTGACGCGAGAGGCGACGCCGCTCGCCCACCTCGAGGTGCGGGTCAACGACCTGCGCTCGGGGAACTCGATGTTCGACCGGGAGCTGCTGCGCCGAGCGGACGCGCGGCGGTTCCCGCTCGTCGTCGCCGAGTTGGGCTCCCTCGAGCACATGGGAGAGGGCAACTGCTACCGGGTCTGGGGCGACGTGTCGTTCCACGGCGCCGTCTCCCGCCTCGAGGGCGTGATCACCGCCACGGTCACCGACCCGCCGGTTGGCCAACGGCCCTCGCGGGCACGGGCGCGCTCGATCATCGTGACCGGCGAGCAGATGATGGACGTCCGGGACTTCGAGCTGTCGGTCCCGGCGATGCCGATGTTCAAGATCTACCCCGACGTGCGCGTCCGCCTCCACCTCGAGGCGGACGAGGTGGAGGGCACCCGTTCAGGCTGAGGCGACCCCGCTCGGGACGGCAGGTGCCGGCGGTCAGGCGGAGCGGCCGAGCGCCACGGCGGCCTCGCGGTGGAGGCGGCCGAGGTTGTAGTACGCCGCGCAGGCGCCCTCCGAGGAGACCATGCAGGTGCCGATCGGCGTCTCGGGGGTGCAGGCCGTGCCGAACACCTTGCACTCCCACGGCTTGATGACGCCCTTCAGGACCTCTCCGCACTGGCAGGCCTTCGGGTCGGCGACCCGGACCCCAGGGATCGTGAAGGCCACCTCCGCGTCCCAGGGCGCGAGCTCGGGGCCGAGCCCCCGCCACTCGAAGTGGGGGCGGAGCTCGAACACCTCGGCCATGACCGCGAGCGCCCGCGGGTTGCCCTCGTCCCGGACGCAGCGGGTGTACTGGTTCTCCACGCAGCAGCGACCCTCGCGCAGCTGGGTGAGCAGCATGGCGACGGCCTCGAGGATGTCCAAGGGCTCGAAGCCGGCCGTCACGAGCGGTTTGCCGTACTTCTCCGGCACGAAGCGGTAGGGGCCGTTGCCCACGACGGTCGAGACGTGACCGGGGCCGAGGAAGCCGTCGAGGCGGAGGTCGGGCGAGTCGAGGATCGCCTTGATGGGCGGGACGATCGTGACGTGGTTGCAAAAGACGGTGAAGTTCCTCACGCCCTCGGCGCGGGCTCTGAGCAGGGTGACGGCGGTGGAGGGCGCCGTGGTCTCGAAGCCGACGGCGAAGAAGACGATGCGCCGGTCGGGGTTCTCCTTTGCGATGCGGAGCGCGTCGAGGGGAGAGTAGACGGACCTGACGTCGGCACCCAGGGCCTTCGTCTGGAGGAGGTTCCCCCGGCTGCCCGGCACCCGCATCATGTCCCCGAACGAGGTGAAGATGACCCCCGGCTCGGCGGCGATGGCGATGGCGTCGTCGACGCGGCCCATCGGGATGACGCAGACCGGGCAGCCAGGGCTGTGCACGAGCTCGACGGACTCCGGAAGGGCGTGCTCGATGCCGTGCCGGTAGATGGTGTGCGTGTGACCGCCGCACACCTCAATGAACTTGAAGTGCCCACATGGGACGATGCCACGCCCTTCGGCACTGAGGGACGCCCTCGCTGAAGGCGATCTCCTCAGCGCTGAGGCCGGACCGGCCGTTGTCGGCCTCGGCGCAGGCTTCACCCGTCGGCGCCGTCCGCGGCGTTCAGCCGCTCGGGAGCCGCAAGCGAGCGTTGGTGATCGCTCAGGCTGCCGCCACGGCCGTCCGTCCGAGAAGCGCCGCCAGGTTGCCGGCGTAGAAGAGCGCCTTGTCGGCCTCGGAGGTCGCGGTGAGAGTTTCCTCGAACTTTCCGAGCGGGTCACGACCGCCCTCGGGGTGCGGGTAGTCGGTGGAGAACATGAACAGCTCTGCGCCGGCCTGCTCGAGCATCCACCCCACCGGCTCGCCGGGGAAGGGCGTGAACTTGAGGTGCCTCCGGACGTAGTCCGAGGGGAGGTCTGCCAGGCGCCGCAAGGGCTCCTCGGTCCGCCGGAAGGCTCGCTGCCCGTGGTCGAGCTGGTGCAGCCACGAGACCACCCATCCGGCGCCCTGCTCGATGCAGCCGCCACGAAGGTTCGGGAACCGGTCGAACAAGCCGTCGTAGATGAGGACGCCGAGGAAGAGCTCGGGTGAGTGATGGATGGCGAGGTAGTCCTTGGAGCGGATGTTCTCGCCACCGCCCAGGTGGTCGGTCACGGGCATGGCGTTGTGGTGGAACGCCGGGTCGAGCAGCCGCCCGCCTCCGCCCACGTGGAGGACGAACGGGACGTTGGCCGAGGCCAGGGTGTCCCAGAAGCCGTCGAGGTCGGGGTGGGTCGGCGACCGCTCGCCCGCCGCCGTCGACGGGACCATGATGGCGGCGCAGCCGGCCTCGATCGCCTCCGTGGCGAGAGCCGTGGCGCGGACGGGGTCGACGAGCGGCACGAAGCCAACGGGCAGGAGTCTCGGGTCTTCGGCGCAGAAGGCGGCCATGGCGCGGTTCTGTGCCGAGGCCCCGGCGTACAGGCGGTCCTCGTCCCTGCCGGCGAACATGGCAGTGGCGAAGGTGGCGAACACGAGCTGCGCGTCGAAGCCGAGGAGGTCGAGCACCCGGGCTCGCTCGGCGGGGTCGAACCCGCCCATCGCCCACCAGCCCTTGTCGACGAGCAGCCGATCCTCGGCGGCGGCGGCCGCCTCCGGATCGCTCCTCCTCGACTCGGCACGGCGCTCTGCCTCCTCGAGCACCTCGCCGAGGGCGTCCATTCCGCTTCGCCGTAGCCGACCGGCCTGTGCGGGATCGATGAAGCCGTCGAGGAAGTCCGCCAGCTCCATCACGTGGCTGTCGGCGTCGAGGATCCGGCGCTCACCTGCGTAGGTCATCGCTCCTCCTTCGCGGCGCCGCCCGATGCGACGGCAACGTGGCGGCGGCAAGTGACATCCTGTCACTACGGGTTTGGTGACAGTATGTCACCATGACGCGTGGAGGGCAAGCGGACGGAGGCGGCGGCGTCCGGGCCGAGTCGAGGTCGGCGCGGGTCGAGGCCCGAGACGGCGCAGTGGCCTGCCCGGGTCGCTCCGCCAGCTCACCGGTGCGAGACCGACGGGGCCGGCTCGCCGGTGCCGATCGGCGCGAGGCGCTCCTCGACACGGCCGCCGCGATCGTCGCAGCAGGCGACCTGAACGCCGTCTCCATGGAGTCGGTCGCTGAGCGCCTCGGGATCAGCAGGGCACTCGTCTACAAGCACTTCGCCAACCGGCACGACCTCCTCGCCGCGCTCTACGAGCGCGAGTCGTCGCTGCTGCATGCCCAGCTCTCGGCCGCGGTGCTCGAAGCCGGCACGCTCGCCGAGATGTTCCGGGTCCTCGTGAGAGGCGCGCTCGCCGCCCAGGCCTCCCGTGGGGCGACGTTCGCGGCGCTCGCAAGCTCGGGCGCCCGGCGCGCGCAGCGCGATCGCCAACGCCGGCGTGACGCCGAGACGGTCAGGCACTTCGCCCGCCAGGCGATCGTCGAGCTCGGGCTCGACAAGGCGACAGCGACGACGGGCGTAGCGCTCGCCCTGGGCTCCCTCGCGACGGTGCTGGCCCGCTGGCGGCTCCGCCCGACTGCTGAGCACGCCGCGCTGTGCGAGGAGGCCTTCGTGGCCATGGCCATCGGAGGCCTCCGGGAGCTCGCGAGGCGCGCAGGCACGACGCCGGCGGCGGGCGGGCCGCCTTCCGGAAGGTTGCAACGATGCATCCGGTAGCGGCCGCAGCGTCGCCCCGCGGCAGGGAGCCGCGTCCGGGGCTGTAGATCGTCCCTCGGGCTCGATGGCGCCGTAGTTACATCTATGGAACTCGTCACACCCGACGCGTACAGTTCCGGCGTGGCGCAGCCCAGGCCGTGGCGCTCGATCGACTCTGAGCTGTTCCGGTTCACGACCACCGAGACGAGCTCGCTCTACGTCGCGATCATGGCGGCCTTCGAGGAGTCCGCGGTGCTGGCGCCCGCCCTCAACATCGACCAGGTGCGAGCCGCCGTTGCCCGGGCCGGCTGGGACGAGCCGGCAGACGACGACACGTTGCAGCGGGCGCTCGCCGCCTTGACCGGGTGGCGGCTCCTCGAAGCCACCCAGGACCACGGGGCTCGCTTCTCGACGCCGGAGGAGTTCGAGCGCAAGAACCTCCGGTGGGCGCTCACCCCGAGGGGCGAAGCGGCCGTTGCCGGCGTGCTACGGACTGTCGACGCCCTGCGCCACGCCGTCGGGTTGCAGACGGCCGTGCTCGACGCGATGGGCGACAGCCTCGCCGCGCTCGCGGAGCTTTCCGCACAACCGCGGGGACAGGACGTTGACGCGAAGATCCACCTGCAGCTGGCCCAGCTCGAGCAGAGTCTCGAGAGCCTCGTGGTCAGCGTCCGGCAGTTCAATGGTCACCTGCAGCGGCTGCTGCGGGAGGACGGCACCGACGACGACGTCTTTGCCGACGTGAAGCGACGTACCGTGACCTACCTCGAGGAGTACGTGCACGGGGTCGAACGACCCCACCGCCGTCTCGCGGCCGGCATCGAGCGCCTCGAGTCGGCCGGGCTCGCCACCCTGTTCGACCGGGCGCTCACCGGCGCGAACCTTGCCCCGGTGGCCGGGGGGGATCCGAACCCCGCGTGGCTCGCCGAACGGGCTCGCCGCTGGCGAGCGTTACGAGCCTGGTTCGCGCCGGAGGACGCGTCGGCCCCGCTCGTGGTCGGGCTCCTTGAGACCGCCCGCACTGCGATCATCGAGCTGCTGCGGGTTCTCGAGCGGCGTTGGGACAGTCGCCGGCGTTCGGCCTCCATCGCCCACGACTTCCGCGCCCTCGCTCGTTGGTTTGCCGCGGCGCCGGGAGAGGACGACGCCCACCGACTGTTCGCCGCGGCGTTCGGGCTGTGGCCGGCACGTCATGCGCATCTGCCGAGCCTGGACGGCCAGGAGCGGGCGGTTTCGACCGCGTGGGTCGATTCCGAGCCGGTGGAGGTGGCGCCGGCGCTGAGGACAACGGGCACGCTCACCAACCGGGGGCACCCGCGCGCCGTCGGGGACCCCGCTCTCATCAGGGCAGCTCGGCAGCGGGCCCAAGCCGAGCAGCTAGCTGCCGATGACGCCGTCCGTGCGTCGCTCGTAACGGACGGTGCGGTGCCGCTCTCGTGTTTCAGCCGGCTCGATCCGGTCGCCTTCGCCGAGCTGCTGGAGCTGATTGCTGCTGGGCTGCAGGCCCCGCTCGACGGGGACGGCGCCCGGCGAGCCTTGTCCGCCGACGGGCGAGTTGAGGTGGTGCTGCGCGCCCCCGTCGACGGGCGGATCGCCGAGCTCGAGACCGAGCGTGGCGTGCTGCGGGGCCCCGACCTTCTGCTCTCGATCGCCCTCGCCGACGAGCGGGGAGCCCTCTGCCTCACGAGGAGCGTCGGTGCCTGACTCGGCGACAGGATGGCTCGCCGCCGACGAGGCCCTGCCCGGCGCTGCTCCGCTCGCACGCTCGGCCCCCCGGCTCCAGGAGCACCTCGAGGCCGAGCGGAGCGAGGCCGTGCGCTGGCTCCTCGCAAAGCCGCTCCTCGACGGCGCCCGGGACCCTGACGCGTTCCGTCTCGTGGTCCGGCACGCCACCTGGTTGACGGAGTACTTCGAGCAGGCCGGTGGCTGGGCGCTCGCCGTCGACGCCACTTCGGGCTTCGCCCGGTTGTGGAAGCGCCCCGCTGTGGTCGATGCGACTCGGCCCCTGCGGCGGACCCGAGGAGATCGGCTCCCGTTTGATCGCCGTCGCTACCAGCTGCTCTGCCTGGTCTGCGCCGAGCTGGTCCGACACCCGGTCACCACGATCGGCATGCTGGCCGGTGCCGTCACGCCGGACGCAGGCCTCGACACCAGCCGCCAAGCCGAACGGTCGGCGTTCGTCGACGCGCTGCGTGCCCTCATAGGTTGGGGAGCGCTCGAGGTCTCGGCCGGGGAGCTCGACGCCTATGTGGGCAGCGATGGCGCGAACGCTCTCCTCGCCGCGGACCTAACCCGGCTCCACCGGTTGCTCGTCCCGACCGCCGCCCCGAGCTCGGTTCCCGCCGCTCTCTCGGTGGGCGAGGCGATCGACCAGCTCTTGCACGAGCCACGATACGGCACCGAGGTCGGCGAGGCGCCGGCCCCCGAGACGGGAGAGGAGGCGCGCAATCGCTGGGCTCGCCACCGCCTGGGACGGCGTCTGCTCGACGACCCGGTCGTCTACCTCGAGGACCTGAGCGAGGCCGAGATCGCCTACCTCTCGAGCATCAGCGGCCGGCGGTGGCTGCGAGAGCGTGCTGCTCTGGCAGGGCTCGAGATGGAGGAACGGGCCGAGGGCTTCCTTGCCGTCGACCCCGACGCGATCGCGACCGACGAGAGGTTCCCGGCCCCGGCGGGCAACGTCCACCAGTTGGCTCTCCTGCTCGCCGACCGGCTCGTCGCCGTCGATCCAACCGGTGCGCGCCGTCTCGTCCACCTGAGCGCGGCCGATCTCGAGGCAGCCGTCCAGGACGTGCTCGATCGGTTCCCCGGCTGGGCACGCGGGCAGCGCGAAGAGGGTGGTCCTGAGCGCCTGGCACGGCAGGCCGGAGACCTGCTCGTCGCCTTCGGTCTCGCGCGCCGGGACGGCGCCGGAGGCATCGAGGCCCGCCCGGCGCTCGCTCGCTACCGCACCGCTCCTGCCGTCGTCTCCGGCGCGACCACGCTCTTCGAGGCCGATCTGTGAGCAGCACCACCATCCCCGTTCCCCCGTCGCCGGATCGTTGGCGCCCGAGCCGGGCCGGCCTCATCTCGGTCTGGCGCTACTGGGACGAGGTCTTCACCTTCCACCGCGGTCGCCTGCTGCTTCGCGGCCCGAACGGATCGGGCAAGTCTCTCGCTCTCGAGCTCCTGCTCCCGTTCCTCCTCGACGCTGACGCCTCCCCGTCCCGGCTCACGTCGGCCGCCAAGTCGCGTGGCGGGCTCTTCGACCGGGTGATGACCGGGTCGGACGAGCCGACGCGCACCGGCTTCGCATGGGTGGAATTCCGCCGTGGTGACGAGGTGTTCACGGTCGGCGCACGGATCCGGGCATCCCAGTCGACCCGCCGGGCCGAGCCGGACTTCTTCACCACGACGCTCTCCGTCGGCAGCGGGCTGCACCTGCTCGACGGGAGCCGAGTGCCGATCTCGCGCCAGGCCCTCGTCGAGGCGATCGGTGACACCGGCCGCGTCCACGACAGCGGCGAGCAGCACCGAGCAGCGGTGCGCGAGGTCCTGTTCCCAGGGTTCGGCGCGGACCGCTACGCCTCGGTCGTCGGCGCCCTGCTCGCGCTCCGCAAGGAGAAGCTCTCCCAGCAGCTCGTGAACGCAGAGGAGCTCTCCTCGGTCCTCTCCGAGGCACTGCCACCGCTCGACGACCACGACATCGCCACGGTCGCCGAGGGCTTCGAGCGCCTCGACCGGCGCCGTGACGAGATCAAAGCCCTCGAAGCCGAGCTGCGGGAGGTCCGCCTGCTCGCCGACCGCCAGAGGAGCTACGCGAGAGCCGTCATGGCCTCGAGCGCTACTGGCGTCGTCTCGGCCGAGACCCGCCGCGACAACGTGACCCGAGAGGAGCGCAAGGCGCGTGCCGCGCTCGAGGACGTCAGCGCAGAGGCCGACCATGCTGAGGCTGCCTTGTGTGCAGAGGAGGAGCGTGTCGCCGAGATTGGTGTCGAGATCGAGGCGAGGAAGGACTCCGATGCCTACAAGGGGAGCGTCGCGCTTGCGGACCTGCGCTCCCAGGCGCTCCGGCTCGCCGAGATTGCCGACCGGCAGGCCGTGGCGGCGGAGAAGGCGCAGGCCGCGAGCGAGAAAGCTAGCGGCGAGCTTGCCGCCGCGGCGGTGAAGCGGGACGCTGCGGCGGCCAACCTCGACCGGGCGCTGCGCGAGCTGCGTGCCTGCGCCCAGCCGGTCGCCGCAGATGCCGTGGTCGCGGAGGCGGAGCGTTCCGAGCCGGCCGACACCGGTGAGCAGCTGATCGCGGCATGGATCGAGGCCCGTCGCAGCCTCGTGTCCGCGATCCGTGCTGCCCTCGCCCGTCACGAGCAGGCGCTCGCGCTCCGCGGCGCGTACGAGGAGCAGGCAGAGGCCGCCGAGGCCAACCTTGTCACTCGGGACGACGAGCACCGTCGGGCGCTCGGCGCGGTCACCGAGGCTACGGCGCGCTACAGGACGGCTGTCGAGCGGTGGGCGTCCAGCTGCGCCGTGACCGGGACCGAGCGGATTGCGGCGGCGCTCGTGTGGCCGGCGGAAGATCCAGACCAGGTCGCCTCGGCGCTCGCCAGCCTGCGGAGCGCGCTCGACAGCGAGCTCGCGGTCGCCCGGCGCGACCTCGAAGCAGAGCGGTCGACGGCGGCGGAAGAGATCGAGGACCTCCTCGCCGAGCGGGCTCGCTGGGAGCACGAGGTCCTGCCCGATGTGGAGGTTCCGTCGTGGCGGACGGGTCGTGAGGGGGTGGCGGGCGCGCCCCTGTGGCTGCTCGTCGACCCCGTGGCGGGGGCCTCGCCGGAGGAGGTGGACGGTGTGGAGTCCGCTCTCACGGCGGCTGGCCTCCTCGACGCCTGGGTCCACCCGGACGGAACCGTTCAGCTTCCCGGTGGCCGAGCCGACGTGGTGCTCACGACCGGCTCACCGTCCCGAGGAGAGACTCTCCGCTCGCTCCTTGCTCCCGCCCCGACCAGCGACGTCCCGGCTGCGACGGTTGCGGCGATCCTCGAGTCCGTGCCGCTCGCCACTTCCGCCCTCTCCGCTCCTGGTGAGCACGAGATCGCCATCGGCCGGGACGGCACCTGCCGTCTCGGGAGCGCCTTCTCCCGCGGCCCCGACCGACCTGCCCGCGCTCTCGGTGCTCCCGCCCGCGAACGCCACCGGCAGGACCGGCTGCTCGAGATCGACGCCGCGCTTCAGGCCGCCTTCGAGCGCCAGGCGGTCTTGGAGCGCCGCTCGGACGACCTCGAACGGCGGGCCCGTGCCGCTCGCTCCGAGCTCGACGCGGCTCCGAGCGGTGCACCGGTGAGGGAGGCGCAACGAGCCGTCGCCGACGCGTCGGCCCGGCTCGAAGAGGCGAGGTCGCGGGTCGACGAGGCTCGCATGCGAGTGCGAGGAGCCGAGGACGAGGTGCGTGCTGCACTGCGGTCGCTCACTTCGCTCAGTGCTCAGCACGGGCTGCCGGCTGAGCAGGCCGGGCTCGACATCGTGGAGGAGGGCTTCCGCCGACTGGAGCGGGCGGCCGTGACATGGGGGCGCCGGCTTGGAGAGGACGCCGCCGCCGCCGACGCCGTGCGCGAGGCAGAGCTCCGCGCGAGCGACGCCTCAGAGCGGGCGGAGCGCGCAGCAGCCGATCTGTCGGCCGCTGCCCGGGAGGCCAAGGAGGTCTCCGACCGCGTGGCGGCGCTCGACGCGAGTGTCGGCACCGAGTACCGGGTGGTCCTTCGGGAGATCGAGCGGCTCGAGTCCGAGCGCGTCAAGGCGCGCCGTCGGATCACCGAGCTGCGCGATCGCACCCCACGGCTCCGTCAGAAGGTCGGCGAGCTCACACAGACCCTGCTCGACGCCGTTTCCGAGCGCGACCGGGCCGACGAGGCACGCCAGGCGGCCCACCAGCAGCTCGTCGCTGTCACCGACCTGCTGCTCTCCGACACGGCCGTCGAACCCCCCGGCACGCTCGAGGGTGTCTCGGCAGTCCTCGGCTTCGCCCGCAGGGTGCTTGCGGATCTCGCAGAGGTCCGCTGTGACGGGGAGACGATCGAGCGGCTGTCCGAGCGAGTGCGCGAGCAGGTCCACCAGGCGCGCACGGCGCTCGGTGCGCGAGTTGACGTGGATCGGGAGCTGGTCGGCCAGCTCTGGGTCTTGAGGACCACCGCCGGCGGCCTGCGCCGCAGCGCGAGCGAGCTCGCGGATGCGCTCGGCAGCGAGCTGGAGCGGGGCCGGGGCGAGCTGGCGGAGGAGGAGGAGAGGCTGTTCGAGCAGACCCTCGCCGGCAGTGTCCGGCGCTCGTTGACCGACCGCATCCGCCAGGCCAACCTCCTCGTCGACGCGATCAACGAGCAGCTGGAGACCGTGCGCACGGCTGCCGCCGGCGTCCGCGTCCGACTCCGGTGGGCGGTCGACCCCGATCAGCTCGACGCCGTGAAGGCCGCACGTGTCCTCCTTCTGCGCGACCCCGCTGACCTCTCCGATGCCGAGCGGGCGTCGCTCCAGGAGTTCATCAGGGCTCGTGTCGACCAGGCTCGTGCCGAGCTGGACGCGAACGCGCCGTGGGAGGCCCGTCTCCGCGAGACGCTCGACTACCGCCGCTGGCACCGCTTCACCCTCGAGATCGCGCACCGCGACTGGGAGGGTTACCAGCCTGCTACCGCCCGGAGGCTGCAACGTCTCTCGACGGGCGAGCGCTCGATGGCACTGCACCTGCCGATGATCGCGTCGGTGGCGGCCCACTACACGGCGGTCGACGGGAGCACCTCGGTCTGCCCGCGGCTCATCCTGCTCGACGAGCTGTTCGCCGGGGTCGACACTGCCAACCGGGCGCAGCTGTTCGGAACCTTCAGCGCCTGGGATCTCGATGCGGTCTTCACGAGCGACCACGAATGGTGCCAGTACGCCACCCTCGACGGCATCGCGATCCATCACCTCCACCCGGGGCGTCCGGGCGAGCCCGTGACCTCGACCCGTTTTACCTGGGACGGTCATCAGCGCCGGATCGACCCTGGCACCACGGCGGCGTGAGCGCCGCCCTTGAGCGGCCCGCGCTCCGGTCGCTCGTCGAAGAGCTTGCACGGCGTCTCGCGAGCGGGCAGGTCGTCAGCTCGGTCACGATCCCCGACGACTGTCGACCGGCTGCAGCCGATCTGCTCGGTCTCGAGCGTGTTCCGAGGAGCGGCCAGCGGCTGCGCATCGCCCCCCTGCTCGACGCGCTCGGCCTCGCCGATCTCGACGCCCTCCGCGTTGCGGTCGAGAGGGTCGTCGGACCATTGCCGCAGGCGGGAGCCGAGCGCCGAGCCGAGCTCGAGCGGCGAACCGAGTTGTGGGAGTGGCTCGCAGCCGAAGCGTCGCGCATCACCCTCGGCGGATCGCTCGAGGAGTGGGTCGACGCCCAACGCGCCCGAGGAGCGCGAGGAGGCGTCGAGCGCAGGCGGCGCCAGCTCGAACGGGCGCTCGCCGTGCTGCGCCGGCTCCCGGCCGACGGTCTCCCGCTCGCCTCACTGGCCGCCGACGAGGCAGGAGGCCCCCACGGTCTCGACCGCGGCCGCTCGTTGACGGGGTGCGTGCTCGATGCGGTCGCCGTGGCGACCGGCCAGCCGAGGCCGGCCACTGCCGAGGAGGTCCGGCTCCTCTGGGAGTCGGTCGGAGTGGTCCCGGACCCGCTGTCGTCGACCGTGATGGCGCTCGGGCTCCCCGGGGACGAGAGCCCGCTCGGGCTCTGGCTCGACGCGGCACGGCAGGTCGGCGAGCCGCTGGTGCTCACGCTCGCCAACCTGCGCCGCTGGCCCCGGCCCCCGCTGGCGCCGGGCGAGCGAGCGTTCGTGGTCGAGAACCCTTCGCTACTGGCCGAGGCCGCCGCCGCGGGAGTTCTGGGACCGCCCCTCATCTGCAGCTCCGGCCGGCCGACAATCGCCGTCGTCACGCTCCTGCGCCAGCTCGGCGCAGCAGGCGCCCGCCTGTACCAGCACGCCGATTTCGATCCTGCTGGTGTCGCCATCACGACGTGGCTGCAACAGCACGCCGGGACGACGCCGTGGCGGATGACGGCGGCCGACTACCTCTCCTCGGTACGGCCGGGTGACGTGACCTTTGGCGCAGTGCCGCTCACCCCGTGGGACCCAAGGCTGTGTGAAGCGATGGCCGAGTGGGGAACACCCGTCTACGAGGAGGAGATCCGTCTCACGCTCCTCGAGGCTGCGCGAGCCCCGGACGCCGGCACCTCGCCTTCTGTGCAGACGACGTGATCTGCCTCAGCTCTGCCTCAGCCGATCGGTCTCGAGGTAGATGCGGGCCGCAACGATCGAGCCGCCACGCAGCTCGTACACCACGCAGAGGGGCACCCGTACTTCCGCTCCACTCGGAGCGACGTCGCCGAGCGGCTCGCGCAGTTGTCCCACTACTTCGGCTTCGAGCACTGCGTGGCCGTCGGTGACGATCAGGTTGCGCTCCTCTGCATGGGCCTCGAAGACCCCGTGGTAGAAGTGTTGCAGCATCGCCCCGATCGCGTCCGGTCCGCGGAACTGCTCGCCGGTTCCCATCATCGTGAACACTGCGTCTCGGGCGAGCACCTCAGTGGAGTGGCCGTCCAGGTACCGCCGGACGACCTTGGTGGCCTCTTCGACCGACATGTCTGCTCCCCCGGCTTCCTGCCCCCTGACGGATGCGTCGCGTTGGGAGGCTACCTCAGCTTTCGTCAGCCTCGCGAGTGAAGGGTCAGGGTGCGCGACAGCAGTCGCGGACAGCGATTCGGCGTGTGGTACCAATCACTATTGCTTGCTAGCGTTAGTTACTAGCGGCGATTGCTAGCATCCCGGTATGGCTTCATTGAGAACCACCTTTACGCTGGACGAGGAGTTGGCTGAGCGGGCTCGTCAGCTCGGCATCAACATCTCGGCAGCAGCACGCCAGGGAGTAGCTGATGCGGTGCGCGCAGCGTTGGAGCGGTCAGACCGGGAGGCGTACCTGAGGCACCCCGAAGGTGCCGACACCTTCTGGACCGACGCTGAAGCCTGGAGCAAGCCATGATGCGCGGCGAGCTCTGGCTGGCGGGGGTCGGTCGCAAGAGGCGACCCGTTCTCCTGCTCACGCGATCGGAGGTCCTCGACGTCCGCGAGCTCGTCACCGTGGCAGAGGTCACCACATCGATCCGCGGTCTGGCCGCGGAGGTTGCCATCGACCACGTCGCAGCCGGCCTGAACCGGCCCTCGGTCGTCAATTGCGACGGCATTCACACGGTCGCTCAGGCGTCGCTCACCGGTCCGATCGGACGAGTCGGCGATGACGTCATGCGCAAGGTCTGCTCGGCGGTTAGCTATGCGCTTGGCTGCTGATTGAGGGTGCGGGCACACAAGCGAGCCGTTCTCGCCTCGCTGCTCCCGGCGACGATCCACGACATCAATCCCGCGAGGGGGCAACGAACCGACCGTGTGCTTGGGCTCGTCGGCGAGTAGCCACTGGTGTCCTGAGCTGGACGGACAGGCTTTTCTCGGCGTCGCCGGGCAGTGACCGGAGATTACGTCGTGACCTGCGTAGGCCCTCTTAACATCGTGTCGGTCTCTCAGAGCTGCTACCAGAGGTCCGAAACTGACCGCCTGCCACCAGCGACCCTGACGGCCAGGTCAGCTCCCGAGCCGAGTTTTCGGCACCCACAGGACATGTCCGCTCATCGAGCGAGGATCGCTGATCTGGCGCTGATGGCGCTATATTGGCGCCATGCCCAGCGTACAGGTCAAGAACGTTCCCGCCGAGACACACGCCGTGCTCCGGAGGCGGGCCGCGGCGGCCAACCAGTCGCTGCAGGAGTACCTGCGGCAACGGCTGATCGAAGAGGCAGCCACGCCAACGGTGGAGGAAGTTCTGGAGCGCGCCGGTGGCCGGGCGGGGGGGTCGGTCCCGTTCTCCGAGGCAGTACGTGTCGTGCGGGAGGACCGTGATCGTCGTTGATGCAAGCGTGCTCGCTCCAGCGCTCGCTGACGATGGGGACGACGGGGACCGGGCCAGGCAGCGCTTGCGTAGGGAGCACTTGACCGCTCCTGAGCTCGTTGACCTGGAGGTGCTCTCGGTCCTGAGACGCCTCACCCTGGCGGGCCGACTACCCCTGCGGCGAGCAGAGCTGGCGATGTCCGACCTCGCGGCCCTTCCCCTCCGCAGGGTGACGCACCGGGCGCTGGCCGCGCGGTGTTGGGAGCTCCGAGACAACCTCACCGTCTACGACGCCTCGTACGTCGCCCTGGCCGAGCAGCTCCAGACGGTCCTTGTCACGGCGGACACTCGCCTGGCCGGCGCTCCCGGCGCACGATGCACGATCGAGCTCATGACGAGCACGCCAAAGGAACCAGGAGCATCGAGGTAGACCGAACGCCACCCCCGGGGGTTCTGGCGCCCGTACGTGCGGAGAACGTCATCCATCAGTTGTGAACTGGACTTTGACGACTGGTGCCGGGTGCAACGAGCATCAGGGACCGTGACCCTGTGATCGCACCGCGGGCGTTCTACCGCATCCCCAGCTCATCTGGCTCGTTCGACGCAGAGATGCGGACCTCGCGATCGAGGTCGTGACCCTGCATCACGAGCTTGCGATCCCCCGACGCCAGGTCGATCGACCACCGCTCGATCCGGTGGATCGAGCGGTGCTGGCCAGGTTGGCGCGAACGCTGCCCCGGAGGCGTCGAGGGCACCTCTTCTTCCAAGCGACGACCCTGCTGCGCCGGCTCGCGACCTCGTCGCCAAGAGCTGGACCTTATTCAGACGGCCGCCGGCGCGACGGACAGCCTGTGCACGGCTACTACGCCCAAGTGGCGACGATGGCCCCGATCTCTGGGGCTCCGCAGGTCCCCGAGCTCGTGCGCAGGATCGCCTGCTGCTCGCTGCGAAGCGATCCGGCAGCCGTGATGGCTACGACGCTCGCCTGGGCGGCCTCCTCGGGCTCGTTCTGGGCGACGTAGTCTGCGACTGCGGTTACTCGAACGGCTCGCCGGCGCACTTCGCCGGGCAGTTGCGCCGAGCGGGCTCCCGCTTCGTCATGGACCTCCACCTCAGCATCGCGGAGCACACGGCACCGTCTCTGGGGCCGTACGCTGCAACGGGACCTAGGCCGATGGCTGACGTCAGCCGCGCCGCGCACTTGGCCCTTGGGTTCCCCCTCCCCTGTACGACCAGTAGCCCGCGTTGATGGAGCGGCCGATCACAGGGTGGATGAGGCGACGATGAACACGCGACGCGAGTTGTTGGAGAAAGTCCGGGCTACGCGCCGGCAACTGGCGACGACTGGTCCCCGTGCCGCCCGCTCACCCGGCGACTTCGAGCGCGTCGCGCTCCCTCTCGGCGAGGCCGATGTCCTGCGAGATCTCCTGATAGCCGAACAAGCGACGACGGTGATCGAAGTCGGACTCGCCTACGGTGCCTCGGCCCTTGCAATCGCCGAGGCGCTCGTGTCTCAGGGGACGGAGCGCATCCAACACGTGATCATCGACGCGTACCAAGACCACTTCCATGGCGCAGGGTGGGACGCGATCCTCGCGGCAGAACTTGCCAGCGTCTGCACGCTCCTGCCCGAGCGCTCACAGCTTGCCTTGGCCCGCCTCGTCGAGGAAGGACTCGTCGCGGACGCGGCGTTCGTGGATGGCAGCCACATCTTCCACAACGTGTTTGTGGACCCCTACTTCCTGCGCGAGATCGTCCGTCCGGGTGGGCTCGTGATCCTCGACGACTGCGCCTATCAGTCCGTCGCCACAGCAGTCAGCTACTTCGAGGTCAACACCGGATGGCAACGTCGACTCATCGACGGCCAGACACGACTACGGGCCTTCCGGCTCCCGTACCCTCGATTCGAACCGAACTTCGAGGATCTTGAGCCATTCGGGGCAGGGGGCTGAGATACC
The DNA here is from genome assembly GCA_035294725.1 of Acidimicrobiales bacterium. GTDB lineage: Bacteria > Actinomycetota > Acidimicrobiia > Acidimicrobiales > Bog-793 > DATGKK01. The sequence continues at coordinate 33,722 of DATGKK010000121.1, forward strand.
GGGAGCTCCGACACTCCGACCGACAAGCCCAGCCAAACCGCCCCACGTCGCGGTCTCGCGCTGCGACAGATTCAGTTTGGTGAGGAGGACCTCCTTGGATTGCGCGTATTCTCGCCCCTGACCGAGCGACGCCGCTGGTAGCCGAGCTTGCATATGGCGCAGCCATGGCGGCCACCTGCTCATTCTCGGGCATTCCATCCTGTTCCCACTGACAATCGACGTCCATGTCCATCGAGGCGCACCGCCACTACCGGGGGACCACGGTCACCGGACAGCGGAGTCCCGGAGCTCTACCTAGCCGTGCGTCCGCAGTAAGCAGTGCACAGCCGAGTGATTCGGCCAACGCGACATACGACGCGTCATAAGCCGTGAGATTCTCCCGAAGCTCCCAAACGCGCTCCAGCAGATGAACGACGGCATAGCGCGTTATGCCGAGCCGGCGCCACCGATCGAGCGCCATCCATGCATCGCCAGGCTTGATGCGCGAGTCAGTGACCCCGCGGCGAAGGGCGTTGGCGACTTCAGGGTCGATCAGGTGAGGGACGTGTACGTGCTCCTCGGACAATGCCTGACGAGCAGGCCCAGCGTTAACCAGCGCGGAGACCGCCGCCGATGCGTCGACCACGATCACCTCGCGGCGCGCCCCGCCTCCACGTCGGAGACGACGGACATCGGATCAATGCCGAGGTCTGGCAGGTCGCCCAGCAGGGCCGGGTTGTCCACTCGACGCGAGACTTCCTCGAGCTCCCTCACCGCTACCGCCGCAACCGACATCCGCTCACGGGCGGCCAGCCGTTCCAGGCGCTCCACAACTTCGTCGGGCACGTTGCGAAGGTAGATCGTCCTCATGTCGCACTATGCTAGCAAATGAGTTGCGATCTGCTACGGCGCTACCTCAGGCGGTCATCCTGGCGGTACGACGCCGTTGACGACGCGTTCCCTCGGCATACTCGCCTCGGCCAGCTCCAAGCCTGTCCGGACCGAGAGTGCCATCCATCGCCTGAGGACGGCACTTTGAGGCTGACTCGAGCGCGGCGACCATCCGGCAGTAGCCACCTCATCCCTCTGGCGGGCGTTCTGCTGCGTCCTCCAGTTCATCCGACTCATCTGCCCGAGTGACACGGATCTCGCCGTCGAGATCGTCATGCTGCGCCACGAGGCGTCAGTCCTCAGACACCCTGTCCACCGACCTGCGCTCGAGCCGGCAGACCGCGCGGTGCCGGACCCGCACGACTGCTTCCCGCCCGCCTCACGGCACCTCTTGGTCCACCAGTCGACCCTGCTGCGCTGGCAACGTGACCTCGTCGCCAAGCGCTCGGCCTACTGCCACGGCCGACCCGGTCGACCTCCCATCGCCCAGGGAGCTACCGCTCTGTTGTTCCGCGTCGCCAAGGAGAAGGGGATGTATCGCTGCCGCCGCATCGACGGTGAGCTTGCTCCCGCCAATTCATCACCACCTCCATCGGATCGCCCTAACACTCGGGCTGCTTGAAGGCCTGGGCCGGATCCACTTCGGCTGGCGTCGTCGCGCCTTTGCCACAGATCCGCCACCGTCGGCGCGGCCTTCATGGCGGCACAGGGCGCGTCGACCGCGGCGTGGTGCCTGTCCGTGTCGCGCTGGTCACCCGGGCACCTCGAATGAGATCCACCGGCTGGACTCGACTCGCCGCGCAGATCGGCGGCCGGCTGAGCTGACGCAGGCGCACGTCCAGTGTCGGGCGGTGAGGCGACGGGGCCAGCGAGGGAGGGTCTCGGACATGCGCCGAACGCTCACCAGCGCTCGCGCGCCAAGAGCGGCCTCAGCTTTGCGAGCCAGACCAGATCCACCGGTTGGAGGCAGGGCCGCAGCTGGTTGCGGCGCAGGATCTCGAGCTCGCGGCGCAGCACCAGGATCTCGATCCCCTTGGACCCATTGGCCCGGAGCGCCAGCACTACGAGCGAGAGCGCTCGGCGAACGGCAATGTAGGTGAACGACCACAGCTCAGAGCGGGAGACGGTCAAAGTGGCCTATGGCGAGGTCCGCACCCTAGTCGGATCCATCGGGCGGGAGCTCCCTGCTCACCGCTGTGATCGAGTTCTCGGGCCCTACGGGGCCGGATGCGGATGCGAAGGTCGGCAGCCGAGCGCCGTCAGGTGATGGGAGCCCGGCCAAAAATCGACCTCCGCAGCAGACTGCGGAGCTGGTTCACGAGCCGTGTGCGCCGGACGACGACGTTGTTCCGGCGTTCATCGAGGATGGCGAGGACCGTCGTGAGATCGCCCCTTCGAACCCGGGCCGATTCAAGTGATCGGTCGCCGCGCATCGACGTGCTCGATCGAGGGCGTGCTCGCCTCTAGGAGAGCTCAGGAACTTGTTCGGGCGCCGCGTGTACGAGAACTGCTTTCGCCGGACGACGTCACCGGGAGCGAGGCAGACGACGTGCTCGTGGTCAACTGGACGAAGAGGCTCTGCGACAACCACCTCTCGTAGCGCTTCGGAGACCAACGACGGACCAGCACCAAGAGTCGGTAGACGTCCGGGCTGGCAGTCGCGAACAGGATGTCCGCAGCCGCAGCCTGGGTCACTCCCGGACGAAACGCCCCCTTCCTCCCCAACGCCCGCGCGACGAGGGCGCACCCCGAGTGCCGCTGCTCCAGGGCGGCTCGAGCGAGTGGCACGAGCTCGGAGTCGGCTTCGGCCGCGGCCACCAGAGCCAGCTCCAGCCGAGCGGCGCGCTGATAGATCTCCCGCATCGCTCGCGCGTAGATCGCGATGGCCGATCCGATGGACGGTTCGTCGTGAAGAGCCTGCACCCACGGGCGCTCCGGCATCGGGATCGGGGCGTCGTCGCCCGCCAGCGCGAGGTCCCTCGCCTCCTTGATCAGGTCCCGCTTGCTCCCGGCAGCCGCGAAGACGGTGGCGCGGGACAGGCCGGCGCGCTCGGCGATGTCATCGACGCTCGTGGCCGCGTAACCGCGCTCTGAGAAAAGTTCGACCGCTGCGGCGAGGATCGTCGTCCTCGTCTGCATGGCGAGCTGAGATCGGTACGGGGAGACGTACGACCTCTTGACTCCTCGCCTCGAATGGATAGACTCAGCACTCATTGGTAAGATTAATAGTCTGATCAATGTTCGAGACAGCTGGAGCCCGACCGAAGGGAGATGTCATGTTTCGACGAATTTGTGCGGCAGCGTGCAGCGGAATCCTCGCAACGGCGATCGTCGTGGTGACCGCCACCCCAAGTCTGGCCTCGCCGAGTGGCGAAGCCGCGTATGCCGACGGTCAAGTCTACTGGATGCACAGCGCTCACGTCGATACCGCTCCGGGAGCTGGTCAGCTGAACTCGCCGCCGATCTACATCCTGGGCTTCCCGGTCCCGCCCGGCACCAGCGGTCCGATCACGTTGCCTTCCGGGTACCAGCCCCAATGCGACCCGTGCGACGCCGAGCCCATCCACTACCACGACCATCTGCTCACCGGAGAGCCTGGCTCCGGCACCAACGGCACGGCCGGTGACTACAGAGCGCCCTGGCGGATCGTCGTCATGATGTACAGCCCCGCCTATTTCAACAGTCCTGGTTTCGTGCCGGTGACCTCTGACCAGCAGCTTCCGGCCGCCGAGGCGGCGGGAGACTTCCTCGTCGTCAATCCTGGTGCGCCCGACCCGTATCAGATCTGGACGGACACCGTGCTGATCTGCCCGATCGTGCAGCAGGACTAGTTCCCGCTCCCGAACCAGAGCTCGAGCGTCTCGTTCCGCCCCGCTGGGCTGCCATCGCCGACCCAGGCGACGTGTCCGTCCGGCCCGATCAGCACCTCCGTCGGGGCGGGACCTGGCCGATCACGGGTAGTTCCTAGATCTTTGATTCCAAGGGATCTCCACTGAGGGAGGATCCGCCACCAACGCGAAGAAGGCGTCCAAGATCGGCGTTGCTCAATCCCAACTCGACCCTGGAGCTCTCGTGGACGCCGACTTGGACACCCTCTGCACCGCACGTACGTGAAGATCGACGACGAGCTGAAGATGCGCCCT
>DATGKK010000122.1:0-37987 GCA_035294725.1 Acidimicrobiales bacterium
ATCTGCTCGGAGGTGAGCTTCGTGAGGTCGACCCCCTCGAAGAGGACCGTGCCCCCGGTCGGCTTCGGCAGCTGGAGGATGGCGCGTCCGGTGGTCGACTTGCCGCAGCCGGACTCGCCGACGATGCCGAGCGTCTCGCCCGGGTAGACGTCGAGGCTCACGTCCGAGACGGCGTGGACCTTCTTGCCCCGAGGTGCGGGGAACTCGACGAGGAGGTTCTCGACGCGGATGAGCGCTTCCTGCGGGTCGCGCAGATGGGCAGTGCCGCTACCGGCCAACTCAGACCACCCCCACGGCCGCGGGAACCCCGGCGGCCTGGTTCTCTTGAAGGGCTCGGGCACTCTCGGGAGACCCGACTGGATACCAGCAGGCGTACCAGTGGCGGGGCGAGTCGGCCAGCACGAGCGGCGGCTCGGCCTCCCGGCACTTCGGCTGGACGTAGGGACAACGTGGGGCGAAGCGGCAGCCCGGAGGAAGGTCGGCGGGGTTCGGCGGGCTCCCGGGGATCGTGTGAAGGCGGGTGTGGCTCTCGTTCGACAGGCGTGGCGCCGACTTGAGGAGGGCCTCGGTGTAGGGCATCCGCATGTCACGGAACAGCGTGGTCGTGGGAGCGCGCTCCACGACCTGCCCGGCGTACATGACGATCACCTCGTCGGAGCGTCCGGTGACGACGCCGAGGTCGTGGGTGACGATGATCACCGACATGAACCGCTCCTGCTGGAGGCGGTTGAGGAGGTCGAGGATCTGCGAGGAGACCGTCACGTCGAGGCCGGTCGTGGGCTCGTCGGCGAGGAGGAGCTTCGGTCCGCAGGCGATGGCGCACGCGATGACGATCCGCTGGCACATGCCGCCCGAGAACTGGTGGGGGTACCAGCGCATGCGGCTCTCAGGCTCGGGGATCCCGACCGAGCGCAGCAGGGTCACCGCCGTCTCGTTCGCGTCCTGCCGGCTCATCCCGAGGTGGTAGCGGAGCGACTCGGTGATCTGGCGCCCGATGCGCACGACCGGGTTGAGCGAGGTCATCGGGTCCTGGAAGACCATCGAGATCTGCGCCCCCCACAGCCCGCGCAGCTCGCTCGGCGGGGCCGAGCTGAGCTCAACGTCGCCGAAACGCACCCGGCCCTCGCGGATCACGTTGCTCGGCGGGAGCAGGCCCATGATCGAGCGGGAGAGGACCGTCTTGCCCGATCCGGACTCGCCCACGATGGCGAGCGTCCGCCCGCGCTCGAGGTCGAACGAGACCCCATCGACCGACTTCACGATGCCGTGGGCCGTCTTGAAGTAGGTCTTCAGGCCCTCGACTTCGAGCAGCGGCCGATCGTCGAGGTCGTCGATCTCCCGGATGTGGCGCTTGCGGCTCACAGCACGGCCTCCCGGACGTCGAGGAGGGACCTGAGGCGGTCCCCGATGAAGTTGATGGCAAGGATGAAGGTGAACATCGCGATCGCGGGCGCGAACAGAAGGCTCGTGTAGGTCGGCATCGTGTCCGATCCGAGGGCGATCATGTTGCCCCACGTTGGCGTGGGCGCTCGCACCGACTGCCCGAGGAACGAGAGGGCGCCTTCGCCCACGATGGCGAGCGCCACCCCGACGAGGCCGTAGGTGATCGCAGCGGGCACGACGTCGGGCAGCAGGATCCGCCAGAGGATGCGGGAGCGCTTGCACCCGAGGGCCTGCGCCGCGAGCACGTACTCGCGCTGGCTGTACTCGATCGTGGCCGATCGGACGACGCGGTAGAGGAGGGGCCAGGCGACGATGGCGATGATCATGACGATGTCGAACAGGCTCCGGCCCACGTACGAGACGATGAGCAGCCCGAGCACGAGCGAGGGGAAGGAGAGAAAGACGTTCGAGACGACCGCCATGAGGTCGTCGAACCAGCCTCGGAAGTAGCCGGCGACGATGCCGAGCGTGCCTCCCACGATCTGCGAGAGGGCGATCGAGGCGAAGCCGACGATGAGCGAGACGCGAGCGCCGAAGATCAGCCGGGAGAAGACGTCGAAGCCCGACGGATCGCACCCGAGCAGGTGGGCGGAGCTCGGGGCGGCGTTCGCGAAGCAGTCGGGGTAGAGCTGGGTCGGGCTGTCGAGCGGGAGCAGGTTGGCGAAGATGGCGAGCAGGATCCAGGCCACGACGTACCCGACGGCGACCCAAAAGCCCCATCCGAGGCCTCGGTACCACTTCCGCCCGCTCAGCGCTGGCGAGACGGCCTGGCGCAGGGTGGGGTCGGCGGCGAGCTCGGCGGCAACGGTCCCGCCGAGCTGGGCGCCGACGAGCTCGGGTGCGTCGGCCCTGCCCAGATCGGTGAGGCCGAGGAGGTCCTGCTCGGTCCTCTCGGCGACGTCGGAGTCAAACGGTTCTGGCACGGCGCACCCTCGGGTCGATGACGGCGTACAAGGCGTCGATGAGCCTGTTGATGACAATGAACGCGACCGCCACGATGATCGTGATGATCTGGATGGTGGGCAGGTCCGCCTTCGCCACGGCGATGTTCAGCTGGTAGCCGAGGCCCGGCAGGAAGAAGACGTTCTCCGCGATCACCGCCCCGACGATGAGGCTCCCGACCTGGATGCCTCCGACGGTGAGGAGCGTGAACGTGGACGGCCTGAGCGCGTGCCGGAGCAGGATCCGCCAGGTGGTGAGACCCTTCGCCCGTGCCATCACGATGAAGTCCTCCTCGAGGGTCGCGATCATGTCGGCCCTCAGCAGCCGCTGGTAGACGGCGATCGAGGGGATCGCGATCGTGATGGCGGGGAGGAACATCACGTCCAGGTTCGAGATGGGGTGGCTCCAGAACGACGGCAGGTTCGCTCCGGCGCCGGGGAAGGCCGAGACCTTCACCGTGAAGACGTAGCGCAGCAGCGGTCCGAGGATGAAGACCGGGAGGGACAGGGCGGCGAAGCTCGCCGTCGTCGAGAGCCGGTCGAAGATGCGGTTCGGGCGGAGCGAGCTCCACATCGCGAGCGGGAGCGAGACCACGACCGCCATGATCTGGCTCAAGATCACAAGCTCGAGGGTGACCGGGTAGGAGCGGGCGAGGAGCGTCGTGATCGGCTGGGTCGGGTCAGCCGAGTACCCGAGCGTGCCCGAGAACAGGTTCGAGAGCCAATGGAAGTAGCGGGCGAAGAACGGGTGGTCGAGATAGAGCACCTTCGTCTCGTAGGCGAGGCACTTCGTCCCCGAGAACCCGCACGTCAGGGCGGCCTCGTTGCCCGGCATCTTCGAACTGAAAAAGTACGTGAGCAGCGTGAGCAGGAACAGCGTGATGAGGACTTCCACCACGCGACGGACCACCAGCTTTGCCAACTTCTAGCCCCCTTCTGGCCTACGAATGCTACCCGCTGAGCACGGTCGGTGCATGAGCCGGCTCAGCTGACCCAGATCTCCGTCGGCCAGATGATCCCCGAGAGCATGGTGAGCCCCCGGCCCCCCGTCGGCGTCGTCGGGTTGTTCCAGTTCTGGATGCTCTTCTGGGCGGCGATGTACCAGACGTCGCGGTTCGTGTAGATGTAGGGCAGGTCGACCGCGAACCGGTGGGCGATCTTCTCGTACTCCGCCGCGCGAACCGAGGGGTCTCCGGACTGGCGCGCCGTGTCGAGCGCCTTTTGGATGATCGGGTCGTAGTTGCGGGCGAAGTTGATCGGGCCCGACGTCGTCGCCCAGAAGATGTAGTTGAGGTCGGGGTTCACGTTCGCGAACTGGCGCCAGCTGAACATCTGGTAGCCGCCCTGGAGGGCGTCGTCGATGAGCGACGACTGCTCGACCTGGGCGATCTGCACGTTCAGCCCGAATGCCTGCCACATGGCCCGCATGTAGCTGGCGTCGGCCTGCGACTGGGTCGTGTTGGTGGTCGTGTAGGTGATCGTCGGCTGCTTGCCGCCGTAACGGCTCAGGAAGGCCTTGAAGTACGACTTCGCCTTCGCGAGGTCGTACTGGGGGTAGCCCGTGTCGGAGTGGAACGGGCTCGGGGCCGGGAAGGGCCCGTTCGTCGGGGTCGTGATGTTCTTGCCGAGGTCCCGGCAGACCGCCGCTTGGTTCGTCCCGTAGGCGAGCGCCTTGCGAAGGTCGATGTCGGACATGATCTTGTCGGCGACGTTGATCATGATGAAGTCGATGTCGGGCTCACCGACCGAGAGCGAGTTGTCGCCGAGGCTCGCGAGGCTGGAGTTGGCGATGACCTGCTGGATGATCGGGTCGTAGTCGGTGTGCATGATCTGGATCTCGCCGGACTCGAGAGCGGAGTAGCGCGTATCGACGTCGGGGATCGGCTTGTAGGTCCAGCTGTCGACGTATGGCAGCCGGTTGCCGTAGCGGTCCTTGCGCCAGTAGTGGCGGTTCTTCGTGAGGCTGAAGTGCGAGCCGGGGACCCACTGCTGGAACACGAAGGGGCCGGTGCCGACCGGGTGGGTGTTGAAGTAGGCCTCACCCTTGGACTGGTAGGCGGTCGGGGAGAAGACGTAGGCCATCTGCCCGCCGATGTAGCCGGCCAGCCAGTACTCGAAGGGGACCCAGGGCTGCTCCATGTTCAGCGTCACCGAGAGGGGCCCGGGCCCGGGCGTGACCGCCTTGTTCGGGTTCTTCACGTCCATGTAGTTCGTGAAGGCGAAGTTCGTGAGCGCCGAGATGAGGAACTCGCGCATGCAGAACAGCAGGGCCTGCTGGTCGAGCGGGGTGCCGTCGTGGAAGACGATGTTCGGCCGGAGAGTGATGACCCACTTGGTGTAGTCGCTGTTGGGGGTGATCGACTCTGCGAGGTACGGCTGGACGTTGCCGTTGAAGTCGACGATGGCGAGGGGGTCGTAGACGGCGCGGGCGTAGAGCACCCCGGTCGAGTCGAAGTGGGCGTAGGTCGGGTCGATGCCCGCCTCCTCGGCCTCGGTGCCGAAGGTGACGGAGCCGCCGAGCTTCGGCTTGCCGACCCCGACGCCGACGTGCTCGGCGACGTTCTTCTTCAGCGTCGGCGGCGGGCTCGTGCTCCCGTTCCCGCCGCAGGCGTCGAGGAGCACGGCGCTCGCGCCGGCGGCGCCCAGCGCTGCCGTGCCCTTCAAGAACGTACGACGGTCGATCTCGGACACTGCTTCCTCCCCCTGGAAAGTGTGACGGGCATATTACGCGCTCTCAGTGGCCGGCTGGTGCATGCCGTGGCGGGCCTGGCCAAGCTCCAGGTCGCGATGGCAGAGGGTGGACCGGGCCACGGGCAGAGGGGCGGCTCGACTACCTTGCCACGATCGACCGCGTGCTCACCTTGACGAGCTCCTCGTCATTCCGTCGCGAGGAGGCTCCACTCGGCGCCTCCGCGCGGGCCGCAGTGCTCCCGTACCTGGTTGGCCGGGCGCTCACCATCGGTGCGCTCCTGCTGGCCCGCTTCCTCGCCAGCACCCTGCACGTGACCCGCGCCGCCGGGGCGAAGGCGATCGGGACGGCGGGGGCCGGTCTCGTCTCCTGGGACGCAGCCTGGTACCGGCGCATCGCCGAGGTCGGCTACGGGGGCACGAGCCCGAGCGCGGTTCGGTTCTTCCCCCTCTATCCGCTCCTCGGGCATGCACTCTCGCTCCTGCCGGGCGTCTCCGTCGGCGCCGCCCTCCTTGTCATCACGAACGTCTCCGGCTTCGTCGCGCTCGTCCTTCTCCACCAGTTGGTGGTGCGCGAGCAGCTCCCCGAGGGCTCCGCCGATCGCTCCCTCTGGGTGCTCTCGCTGTGGCCGGCTGCGTTCGTGCTCACGATGGGCTACGCGGAGGCGCTCTTCCTCGTGTTGTCGATCGCGGCCTTCCTCGCCTGGCGGAGCGGCAACTGGTGGTGGGGAGTCCTGCCGGCGTACCTGGCCGGGGCCACGCGACCAGTGGGGATCCTCCTCGCCGTGCCGGCGTTCGTGGAGTGCGTGCGCTGGTGGCGCTCGGGCTCACGCCGCTCGGCGCCCGAGGTCGGCGCCCGCGCGTGCTCGATCCTCGCCGGCCCGGCCGGGGCGGCGACGTACCTCGCCTGGACGGCGAGCACCGGCCACGGTTTCCTCGCCCCGCTTACCGAGCAGCTCTCGGGACGGCGCCGGGGAGGGTTGAGCGACCCGTTCACTACCCTCGCCCACGACGCCTCGGACTTCCTCCACGGCCATCACCTCGGGACCGCGCTCCACGCGCCATTCGTCCTCGCCTTCGCCGCGCTCGCCGTCTACCTGCTCCTCCGGCTCCCGGCCGCCTACGGCTGGTACGCCGTTGCGACCGTGCTGGTAGGGATCACGGCCCACAACCTCGACAGCTTCGAGCGTTACGGGCTCGCCTGCTTCCCGCTCGCGGTCGGGGCGGCGTGCTGGCTGCGCCGCCCGGCCGCCACCGTCACCCTCCTTTGCGCGTCGGCCGCCGCCATGACGGTCCTCGCCCTGCTCGCCTTCCTCGGCCTCTACGTGCCCTGACCGCCGCGGTTGCAACCCTGCGACCAATGGGAGGTGGAACAATGGGGAGCCATGGTGGACACCCCCGCTCAGCCCCGCGCGCCCGAGAACGTCGTCGTCATCGGCGCCGGCCCTGCAGGCCTGACCGCCGCCTACGCGCTCGGTCGGCGGGGTGGGCGGTGTGTGGTCGTGGAGGCGGACACCGTCGTCGGTGGGATCTCCCGCACCGTCGAGCGAGACGGCTGGCGCTTCGACATCGGAGGCCATCGCTTCTTCACCAAGGTGCAGGAGGTCTCCGAGCTGTGGCATGAGATCCTCGGGCCCGACGACTTCCTCGTGCGGCCGCGGCTGAGCCGCATCTACCACGACGGCAAGTTCTTCGACTACCCGATCCAGATCGGCAACGCGCTGCGAGGGCTCGGCCTCGTCGAGTCCTTCAAGTGCGGCGTCTCCTACCTGTGGGTCCGGGTGAAGCGGCCGCAGGACCTCGACACCTTCGAGGGCTGGACGGCCTCGCGGTTTGGCTGGCGGCTCTACCGGAAGTTCTTCAAGACCTACACCGAGAAGGTCTGGGGGATGCCGGCCACCGAGATCCGGGCCGACTGGGCGGCACAGCGGATCAAGAACCTCTCGTTGTGGAAGGCCGTGCTGAACGCCCTCACCCCCTGGAGGACGACGAACGTCACCTCACTCATCGAGGAGTTCGAGTACCCGAAGCTCGGTCCCGGGATGATGTGGGAGCGGGCCGCCGAGCTCGTGCGCCGGCAGGGCTCCGAGATCCGGCTCGCCACCTGGGTGACGGGCATCACGCGCGCTGAGGGCGGTGCGCTCTCGGTCGAGGTGGAGTCCGCCGACGGCAGCCGCGCCTCGTTGCCCGCCGACCACGTCATCTCGTCCATGCCCCTTGCCGAGCTCGCCCTCTCGTTCAACCCGCCGGCGCCCGAGGAGGTGCAGCAGGCGGCGAAGGGACTCCACTTCCGGGACTTTCTCACCGTCGCCCTCGTGATCCCGAAGGAGCGGGGCTTCCCGGACAACTGGATCTACGTCCACGACAAGGTGAAGCTCGGCCGCATCCAGAACTTCGGCTCCTGGTCGCCGGAGATGGTGAAAGACGGCCGGACCTGCCTCGGCCTCGAGTACTTCGTGTTCGAGGGCGACGAGCTCTGGACGATGGCCGACGAGGACCTCGTCGCCTTCGGTACGCGCGAGCTCGCCGAGATCGGCCTCGTGCGGGAGGAGGACGTCGAGGCCGGCTACGTCGTGCGGATGCCGAAGGCCTACCCCGTCTACGACGAAGGCTACGACGAGCGGGTGGAGACGATCCGCCGCTTCCTCGATGCGGAGGTGCCGAACGTCCACCCGGTCGGGCGCAACGGGATGCACCGCTACAACAACCAGGACCACTCCATGCTGACGGCGTTGCTCACCGTCGAGAACCTCTTCGGGGAGGACTTCGACACCTGGTCGGTGAACGTCGAGGCCGAGTACCACGAGGAGCAGGTCGGGAGGAAGGGCGAGCAGCGCGAGGGCGGCACCGGCCGTGCGGCCCCCGTCGCCCCTTCCCGCACGTGAACCCCTCGGTCCAGCTTGCCGATCTGGCGGAGCGGGCCGGGCTGCGCAGGGTTGCCATCGTCGCCTGGCGGGAGCTCGGCGACCCCGAAGCCGGGGGTTCCGAGCTGCACGCGCACGAGGTGGCCCGGCGCTGGGCGGCCGCCGGCATCGAGGTCGTGGTCCGGACCTCCCAGGTCCCGGGAGAGCCGGTCCGCCTGGAGCGCGACGGCTATGTGGCGATCCGGCGCTCAGGCAGGTACCAGGTCTTCGGCACTGCCGCCTCCGACATCCTGCGCGGCCGGCTCGGCCGCCTCGACGGGCTGGTCGAGGTGTGGAACGGGATGCCCTTTTTCAGCCCGCTGTGGGCGAGTGTCGGCCACCTGCCCCGGGTCGTGTGGCTGCATCATGTGCACGCAGAGATGTGGCAGATGGTCCTCCCGCCCCGCCTTGCCGCCCTCGGGTCCGCCGTCGAGTCCCGGGTCGCGCCGCCGCTCTACCGCCGGACGCTCGTGGTGACCCTCTCGAAGTCGTCGCGGGCCGAGATCGTCGGGATGCTTGGCATGCGCCCTGAGCTCGTGAGAGTCGTGCCGCCCGGGGTCGACCCCCGCTACCGGCCGGGCGGGCGGCGCAGCGAGCGCCCTCTCGTCGTCGCAGTCGGGCGCCTCGTGCCGGTGAAGCGCTTCGACCGCCTCATCCACGTCATGGCCGAGCTGCACGAGCAGTGGCCGGACGCCCACTGCGTCATCGTCGGGGAGGGCGCCGAGCGCGAGGCGCTCGAGGCGCTCCGGGCTGAGCTCAAGGCGGAGTCCTTCGTGTACCTTCCCGGACGGGTGAGCGACGAGGAGCTCGTCGGCCTCTACCGGCGCGCGTGGGTGCTCGCCTCAACCTCGGTGCGAGAGGGGTGGGGCATGACGGTGAGCGAGGCAGCTGCCTGCGGCACTCCCGCTGTGGTGAGCCGGATCGCCGGCCACAGCGACGTGGTCGCCGACGGCGAGACGGGCTACCTGGTCTCGAGCCGCGCGGAGATGGTGACCCGGCTCGGGGAGCTCGTGGGCGACGACGCCCTGCGCGACCGGCTCGGCAAGCAGGCACTTGACCGCGCGAGCGAGCTCACCTGGGAGGCCACTGCGCTCGGGACGCTCGAGGCGCTGGCCGACGCCGCCACACGGTCGAGCCGTGCCCTTTCTACGAGGCTGCGATGGGCGGGACGCCGGACCTGAGGGGATCGCCTGGCCGAGAGCTCGCGGTGCGTGGCCGGCACCTGCCGGCGCTCGACGGCGTCCGGGCGCTCGCGATCCTCGGGGTGATCGCCTACCACCTCGGTGCGGGCTGGGCCTCGGGCGGCTTCCTCGGGGTCGATCTCTTCTTCGTCCTGTCGGGGTTCCTCATCACGAGCCTGCTGCTCGAGGAGAAGGAAGCCGAGGGCCGGCTCCATCTCGGCGCCTTCTGGGGGCGCCGGGCCCGCCGCCTCCTGCCCGGCCTCCTGCTCATGCTGGTCGCGCTCGGGGCGTTCTACTCCCTCGCCGGCCCCGGTCCCCTCGTCGACCTCGGCCAGGTCCGCGGGGACGCCGTCGCCACGGTCCTGTACGTCGCGAACTGGCACCTGCTCCTCGCCCACCAGTCCTACTTCGACCAGTTCGCCGCCCCCTCTCCGCTCCAGCACACGTGGTCGCTCGGGATCGAGGAGCAGTTCTACCTCCTGTGGCCCCTCGCCCTTGCCGGGGTGCTCGCGCTCTCGCGGGGTCGCTGGCGGTGGAGCGGCGGCCTGCTTGCTGCCGCCGGAGCGTGCGCCTCGGCGATTTGGATGGCCGTGCTGGCGAGCGGTGGAGCGTCGACCAACCGCCTCTACTACGGCACCGATACACGGGCCTTCGACCTGTTGACCGGCGCCGTGCTCGCGTTCGCCGTCGCGGCGCGCCCGCAACCGAGGGAGCGGGGCCGCCGGATCCTCGGGGTCGCGGGACCGACCTGCCTCCTCGCCCTCCTCGTCTTCTGGTGGCGCGCCGGGGGCGGCGGAGCGAACGGCGCCCCGGGGCGTGCCATGTTCGAGTGGGGCTTCCTCGTCTGCGCCCTGCTGGCGGCGGTCGTGCTCGCCGATGCCCGGCAGGAGCGGCTCTCGCCGCTCGGGCGGGTGCTCGCGCTCGCGCCGCTTCGGTTCGTCGGGGTGATCAGCTACGAGCTGTACCTGTGGCACTGGCCGGTGATCTGCGAGCTGACCCCGGCTCGCCTCGGGTTCGGGGGTGCCGCGCTCGACTCGGTGCGGCTCGGGGTCACGCTCGCGCTCGCAGCCGGCAGCTTCTACCTCGTCGACCAGCCGATCCGCCGGGGTGCGCTCCGCCGCCTGCCGGCGGCGGCCCGGGCTGCGGCGGCGCCGCTGGGTATGGCAGCGGCCGTGCTCGCGATGGTGATCGGAACGATGCCGGCGGCGGCGGCGGTCCCCGAGACGGTGCGGGATGTGGCGACCCACGGGCCAGGCGTCCCTGGTGCGGGAGGGATGGTCGGGGGGCCGATCCGGCTCGCCGCCGTGCCCTCGCGACGGCACCGCCTGCGGATCGTGCTCTTCGGCGACTCGGTGATGCGCGACGACGCGGCGGCGATCCAGGCGGCGCTCGACTCGACGGGCGAGGTGCGGGTGAGAGACGACGGGTTCGACGGGTGGGGCTTCACGACCGACACCGGATGGCGCCAGGGCGTGCCCGCCCAGATCCGGGCGGACCACGCCCAGCTCGTGATCGCGATGTGGAGCTTCGACGACGACTACCTCGTCCACCACCGGGCGCAGTACCGGAAGTGGCTGGGCGAGTTCGTCCGTCTCGTCCTCGCCCAGCGCGGCGTCGAGGGCCTGATCTTCCAGCAGTTCCCCCCGATCGGCCCAGCCGAGGTGGCGAACCCGATCGCGGCCGCGGCGAGCGAGAGGGCCAACAACGGGCCGATCGACGCATGGAACGCGATGGCTCGCTCCATGGTGGCCCTCGACCCGAGAAGGGTGATGTACCTGCCCATCGCCCCGGCGGTCGAGCGCGACGGCAGGTTCACCTCGTTCCTGCCGCCCGGCAACGACTGGGCGCTGCCGGCCTCCCACTGGGTGCGGGTCCGTTCCGTGGACAACGTCCACTTCTGCCCCGCAGGGGCCGCCCGCTACGCTGCCGCCCTCGTGGCGGACCTCACTGCGATGTACCACCTCTCGGCGCCGAACCCCTCCTGGCCGACCTGGCCGTGGTCGCGCGGCGCGCAGTTCGACCAGCCTCCCGGCAACTGCCCGGCCGACCACCCGTGATCGCGGTCGGGCTCACCGGCGGCATCGGAGCGGGCAAGTCGACGGTCTCCTCGCTCCTCGCCGGCCACGGGGCCGTCGTGATCGACGCCGACGTGCTCGCCCGGGAGGCGGTCGAGCACGGGCGCCCGGCGTGGGCGGAGGTGCGGCGCCGCTTCGGCGACTCGGTGGTGCGCGAGGACGGCTCCATCGACCGCCAGGCCCTCGCCGGCGTGGTCTTCTCCGACGAGTCGGCTCGCCGTGACCTGAACGCGATCGTCCACCCGGAGGTCGCTCGGGCGATGGGGGAGCGCCTCGCCCTCGAGGCGTCGACGGACCACGTGGTCGTGCTCGACATCCCCCTTCTCGCCGAGGGCGGGAGGGATCGCTACCCGCTCGACGGCGTCCTCGTCGTGGACTGCCCGGTCGACCTCGCGATCGACCGGCTCGTCGCCGCGCGGGGCATGGACCGCGCCGACGCCGAGCGCCGCGTGGCGGCCCAGGCGCCGCGTGAGGTCCGTCTCAAGCTGGCCGACTTCGTCATCCTGAACATGGGCACGCTCGAGGAGCTCCGGCTGATGGTCGATCACGCGTGGCGCTGGATCGAGACGCTGAAGCTGAAGGGCGAGACCTGAAGGCACCCGTGTGCGGGCCGGGCGGGCTGCCGCCTAGCGGCCGGTCCGGTCCGACCCGACCTCCACCGTCTCGGCGAAGCGGCCGAAGGGTTCGGCGTCGAGTGTGTTCGGCGAGGCGAGCTGGCGACCGGGCGGCTCGCTCAACCAGCGGCCGACAGACGCTGCCGCGTTGGAGCCTGAGCAATGGCGCGGCAGCGCCGCAGCGATCGTCGCACTGCGGGCCAAGTTTGCGCCGATCCCGTACCCCCCCCTTGCGATCCACCGAGGTGGTGCTCGCCGCCAATCTGAGAGGCGCTTCGCCGCAGACGGCGGCAGATCCGCCGCCGGAGGCGGTGGACATGGTGTCGTCAGCGAGACCGATCTCATGGTCAATGCCGTCGACACCCTCGCCCACCTCGTCGGTGTCGGACTGCGTCGCCAGCAGGCTCCTCACGCCGAGATCTCCGAGACCGCAGGTTCGGCTCGTCGAGCCTTCATGGTGGCCTCTCGAGACCAGCATGTGCGCGATGAGGTTCGCCCCCCTGCCTGCGGTGTGCAGGGTCACGGCCGGTCGGTCCCAGGACCTCTTCGCATGCGGCAGCTGGATGCGAGCACAATTGGCGAGTGACTGCTCCCTCGGGCCCTCCACCCACCGCTTCGGTTCTCTCGGGGCTCGAAGCAGTCCGGGGCTGGGCGGCCGATCTCTACCGTGACCTGCACGCCTACCCCGAGCTGTCACACAAGGAGCGCGCGACGGCCTCGAAGGTCGCCGAGCGCCTCAGGGTCTCGGGCATCGAAGTCCACACCGGAGTCGGGGGGACCGGCGTGGTCGGCCTGATGAACAACGGCGACGGGCCGACGGTGCTGCTGCGCGCTGACATGGACGCCCTCCCCGTTGCCGAAGCAACCGGCCTCGACTACGCCAGCCACATCACCGCCGCCGACGCGGCCGGCAATGAGGTGCCGGTGATGCACGCCTGCGGCCACGACATGCACGTCGCCTGCCTCCTCGGCGCCGCCCATCTCCTTGCCACGGATCCTGACGCCTGGTCCGGCACCCTCATCGCCCTGTTCCAGCCCGCCGAGGAGACCGGTGACGGGGCGCGTGGGATGCTCGACGACAACTTGGCGAGTGTGGTCCCCAGACCCGACGTGGCCCTCGCCCAGCACGTGCTGCCCGCGCCTGCGGGTTTGGTTGGCACGCACGCCGGTCCGACCCTCTCTACCGCCGACAGCATGCGCATCACCCTGCACGGGCGAGGCGCACACGGATCGATGCCCCAAGCCTCGGTCGACCCCGTCGCGATGATCGTGGTCCATCTCCAGACCATCGTGGCGCGCGAGACCCGCCCCGGGGAGCCGGTCGTGGTCACCGTCGGGAGCATCCGGGCGGGGACCAAGAGCAACGTCATTGCCGACCACGCCGTGATCGAGCTCAACGTGCGCACCTACAGCGAGCAGACCCGAGCGTCGGTCCTCGACGCCATCAAAAGGATCGTCGACGCCGAGTGCCAGGCGTCGGGATGCCCGAAGCCCGCCGCCTACGAGCTGTTCGACCGCTTCCCGCTCACCGACAACGACGCCGAGACCACCAAGAAGGTGGCGGCATCCTTCTCCGCGTTCTTCGGGGAGCGGGCGCGACCACTGCCGATGCAGACGGCCAGCGAGGACTTCAGCGACATCCCCAGCGCCCTCGGGGTCCCCTCCTGCTACTGGGGGATCGGTGGCATCGACCCCGAGCGGTACGCAGCGGCCGAGCGGGCAGGTCGCGTCGCTCAGGACATCCCCGTCAACCACTCGGCGCACTTCGCCCCGGTCATCCAGCCCACCTTGGACACCGGGATCCAAGCGCTGGTCGTCGCTGCCCTGGCCTGGCTCGCCTCGCCTCGAGCCGGCGAGCGGTAGCGACGGTGTCACACGCCGGCTCGACGCTCCAGCTGGTACTTGACCTCTCGGGCACCTTCGTGTTCGGGCTGAACGGCGCCCTCACCGCGATGGAGGCAGAGAACCTCGACGTCGTGGGGGTCGTCGTGCTGGCGGTGATCACCGCCCTCGGCGGCGGCATCATCCGCGACGTGCTCATCGGTTCGCTTCCCCCCGCCGCGTTCAAGGACTGGCGCTACCTCGCCATCGGCGGCGGCGCCGGCGTCGCCGCCTTCGTCGCCCGCCAACTGTGGCTGCGCCTTCAGCGCTCGATCACCGTCTTCGACGCCGCCGGCCTGGCGCTGTTCTGCGTGACCGGCACGACCACCGCCTTCGCCGCCCATCTCGGGCCCTTCCAGTCGGCGGTCCTCGGCACCATCACCGGTGTGGGCGGGGGTACCGTGCGCGACGTCGTTGTCAGACGAGTGCCGACGGTGCTCTCGAGCGGCCTCTACGCCATCCCCGCCGCGTGCGGCGCGACGCTCACTGCCCTGGCACTCGAGCTCCATTTCTATGGCGGCGCCATCGCCGTGGTGGCAGCAGCGATCTGCTTTCTCATCCGCATGGCCGGGGTGCACTTCAACCTGAACGTGCCCGTCTCGCGCCCCAGGGTCGCGAAGCCAAGCTCCACTTCCGAGGATGGCTCATGACCGTCACGCTCGGTGATCCAGGCACGGTCATCGTCTGCGGCGACCACTTCGACGGACGTTCCGTCGCCCTGGGCGGCGCCATTGAGATCCTCGTCCGGGACGCAAGGATCGCCGAGCTGGCTCCGAGCGTTTCCCGCCCCCCTGGAGCCCGGGTGATCGACCTCGCCGGCCACACCGTCACCCCCGGCTTCATCGACTGCCACGTCCACCTCACCATGGACGCAGCCCACCTCTCCACCCAGTTGCTCGACTCGACGGCCACCAAGGCTCTCGTCGGGATGCGCCTCGCCAACGACTACCTCGACCATGGGTTCACGACGCTGCGAGACCTCGGAAGCGCCGACCCCGAGTGGCCGACCATCGACCTGCGCAACGCCATAGCGGCTGGCACCGTCACCGGCCCCCGCTTGGTCGTCGCCGCCCACCTGATCGGCTCGACCGGCAGCCACGCCGACGTGAGCAGCCTCTACCCCCCAAGATGGCACCTCCCCATCGCCGACCCCGCCGACGGTCCCGACGCCATTCGAAGCCGGGTTCGCCGCGAGCACAAGTACAACAGCTACACGTTCGTCTCGTCTGCCGGGACATCGGGCAGCGCGGGTGTACCGCCGGAACCTCCGGTCATGGAAAGAGCCCATGGCGTAGCCGTCCACGAGCCCTCGGGTGCCCTCGCCGGAAGCCGCAGCCAGTCCTGCCAGGTACAGAAGCGGGACGAAGTGGTCGGGATCGGTGCCGCATGCGGAAAGTCCCGATGTCCCTGCAGGTCCACCAGCTGGCCGGGAGTGGTCGTCATCGCCGGTGCTGCCGCTTCATCGAAGCGACCGGCCCGGTCGAACCCTGCGTCCGGCGTTTGCCAGTCGATGCGGCCAGGATGTGCATGACGTCGCCGCTGGCGACGATGAGCACTCCACGGGCACTCAATGGGGCGAGCTGGCGCCGAGATCGACGTGGTAGCCGAAGGGCGTAGCCCGCGCCTAGCCGTGACCGTTCCTGCCGCCGTTGTGTCGCCGCGCACCTTGCGCGGATAATGGGGTCGTGCACCCGGAGCGGCACCGCCAGGACAGCGCTGGTGAAGGCGGGCCGCCGAGAGCCGCCTGGTGGGCTTGGCTCGCCCACTCGTTCTGGTACGCCTCGTCCACCCGTCCCCGCTCTGTGCCGGGCTCTGCCCCAGACCTGCGCGGCTTCGCCGGATCAGGGGTGCGCGCCTCGGATGCCGAGCGCTCTGAGGTCGCCGACCTTCTCTCCCGGCACTTCGGAGAGGGCCGGCTCGACGGGGCAGAGCTCGACGAGCGGCTCGGGCGCGCGATGTCGGCCCGCACCCGCGGCGACCTCGCTCTCCTGGTGGCCGATCTGCCCGCCCTCGACCTGCCGGCAGCCGAGCCTCCCGTTGCGCCTGGCAGGCGCCTCATCACGAGCCAGCTGGTCGGTGCGCTCCTCGTCGTCGTCGCCGCGACCGGCCTGTTGCTCGCTGTTGCCTCGAGCTCGCTCGGGGGGTTCGGCGTGATCATGGTCGTGTTTGCTGCCGTCGCCGGGCGCCGGCACCGGCGTGAGCGGGCTTTCCAACGGTGGCACGATGACCTCCACAGCCACGGTGTGGCGCACTGGCACGGCCCGAGCGGCCCTGTCGTCGAGCCCCGGCCCCCCTGGCAAGGGCCGCCTCCCTTCACGTCCTGAGGCGAGCCACGACCTCCGGGAGGGCCCGGGGTCGCGGCTCGTGGCAGCGCCGTAGGTCGGCGCGCGCACCCTCTCGGTACGATCGGCTCTGGTGCCCCCCTTCAGGGTCGTGAGCGACTTCAGCCCCGCCGGCGACCAGCCGGCGGCCATCGCCGCGCTCTCAGAAGGGGTGCTGCGGGGGGACCGCTTCCAGACCCTTCTCGGCATCACCGGGAGCGGCAAGAGCGCGACGATCGCCTGGACGATCGAGAAGGTCCAGCGCCCGACGCTCCTGCTCGCGCCGAACAAGTCGCTCGCGGCGCAGCTGGCCGGAGAGCTGCGCGGGTTCTTCCCGGAGAACCGGGTCGAGTACTTCGTCTCCTACTACGACTACTACCAGCCGGAGGCTTACCTTCCTGCCTCCGACACCTACATCGAGAAGGACTCCTCGATCAACGACGAGATCGACCGGCTCCGCCACTCGACGACGGCCAGCCTCCTCACCCGGCGGGACGTGATCGTCGTCGCCTCCGTGTCGTGCATCTACGGCCTCGGCTCACCCGAGGAGTACCGCGACCGCATCCTCGTGCTGCACCCGGGGGAGATCCACGACCAGCGCTCGGTCCTGCGCCGTCTCGTCGAGCTCCAGTACGAGCGAAACGACCAGAACCTCGTCCGGGGCCGCTTCCGGGTGCGCGGCGACACCATCGAGGTCCACCCGGCCTACGAGGAGTACGCGGTGCGGATCGAGCTGTTCGGGGACGAGGTGGAGCGCGTGACCCGCTTCGACGTCCTCACCGGCGAGATCCTCGGCGAGCTCGAGGAGCTGGTCGTCTTCCCGGCCACCCACTACGTGGCCGGCGACGAGCGGATGCGGAAGGCCATCCTCTCGATCGAACAGGAGCTGCGCGAGCGGCTCCAGGTGCTCGAACGGGAGGGGAAGCTGCTCGAGGCCCAGCGGCTTCGGATGCGGACCGAGCACGACCTCGAGATGCTGGCAGAGGTGGGGAGCTGCAGCGGGGTCGAGAACTACAGCCGCCACCTCGACGGGCGGGGCCCCGGCGATCCTCCCTTCACCCTCCTCGACTACTTCCCCGAGGACTGGCTCCTCGTCATCGACGAGAGCCACGTGACGGTGCCCCAGCTCCACGGCCAGTACGAAGGCGACCGCTCCCGCAAGGAGGTGCTCGTCGAGCACGGCTTCCGGCTGCCGTCGGCCCTCGACAACCGCCCCTTGCGCTACGAGGAGCTCGAGGCCCGGCTCAACCAGGTCATCTTCATGTCGGCGACGCCTGCCGACTACGAGCTCGAGGTCTCGAGCCACGTCGTCGAGCAGATCGTGCGCCCGACCGGCCTCGTCGATCCCGAGGTCGTCGTGAAGCCGACCAAGGGCCAGATCGACGACCTGATCGAGGAGATCCGAAGGACGGTCGCGAGCAACGAGCGGGTGCTCGTCACGACGCTCACGAAGAAGATGGCCGAGGACCTCGCCGACTACCTGCTCGAGTCGGGCCTCCGGGTGCGCTACCTGCACTCGAACATCGACACGATCGAGCGCATCGAGATCGTGCGGGACCTCCGCCTCGGCGAGTTCGACGTGCTCGTCGGCATCAACCTGCTCCGGGAGGGGCTCGACCTCCCCGAAGTCTCGCTCGTCGCGATCCTCGACGCCGACAAGGAGGGCTTCCTGCGCTCCACCACCTCCCTCATCCAGACGATGGGGCGCGCCGCGCGCAACGTCTCGGGGAGGGTGGTGCTGTACGCGGACGTCATCACCGACTCCATGCGAAGAGCGATCGCCGAGACCGAGCGGCGCCGCCTCGTCCAGCAGCGCTACAACGCCGAGCACGGCATCGACCCGCAGACGATCCACAAGGCGGTCACCGACCTCGTGGCCCAGTTCAGGGCCGCCTCTGGCGTGCCGGCCGCCGGGGACGGCTCGCCGCTGCCGTCCCGGGCCGGCTCGGACCGATCGAGGCGGGCCGGTCGGCGGGCGACCGAGCGGATCGCGGCGACGATCGGGGCCCCTGGCGCGGGCGGGGAGCTTCCGGCCGAGGAGCTCGGCCGTCTCATCTCGACCCTCGAGGAGGAGATGCAGGCGGCCGCCGCCGAGCTTCGCTTCGAGTACGCTGCCCGCCTTCGCGACGAGATCCGTTCGCTGAAAAGAGAGCTCCGGGAGGTCGGCTGAGCGTGGCGAACTCCCTCGTGATCCGGGGAGCTCGCGAGCACAACCTGAGGGACATCTCCCTCGAGCTGCCGCGGGACAAGCTGATCGTGTTCACCGGGCTGTCCGGCTCGGGGAAGTCCTCCCTCGCGTTCGACACCATCTATGCCGAGGGGCAGCGGCGCTATGTCGAGTCGCTCTCCTCCTACGCCCGGCAGTTCCTCGGGCAGATGGACAAGCCGGACGTGGACTTCATCGAGGGGCTCTCCCCGGCCATCTCGATCGACCAGAAGTCGGCCTCCCGCAACCCGCGCTCGACCGTGGGCACCGTCACAGAGATCTACGACTACCTGCGGCTGCTCTTCGCCCGCATCGGGGAGCCCCACTGCCCGAGCTGCGGTCGCGTGGTGAGCCGCCAGAGCCCGCAGCAGATCGTGGACCGGGTCCTGCAGCTCGAGGAGGGGACCCGCTTCCAGGTGCTCGCTCCGGTGGTGCGAGGCCGGAAGGGGGAGTACTCGTCGCTCCTCGACGACCTCGCCCGCCAGGGCTACGCCCGGGCCCGAGTCGACGGGGAGGTGGTCGAGCTCTCCGAGCGCAAGTCGGTCGACCTCGCCCGCTACGAGCAGCACACGATCGAGGTGATCGTCGACCGGCTGATCCGCCGCGAGGGCATCGAGCGGCGTCTCACTGACTCGATCGAGACGGCGCTCCGCCTCGCCGAGGGGGTGGCGGCGATCCTCGTCGGTCGGGGCGAGGGGGAGGAGGAGGCGATGACCTTCTCCCAGCACTTCGCCTGCATGCACTGCGGGATCTCCCTCGAGGAGCTCTCACCTCGGAGCTTCTCGTTCAACTCCCCCTACGGCGCCTGCCCCGGCTGCAACGGGCTCGGCACGCGCTTCGAGGTCGATCCCGAGCTCGTCGTGCCGGACGGCGACCGCTCCATCGCCTCAGGGGCGATCGCCCCGTGGACGGGGGCGCGCACGGAGTATTTCTCCCGGGTGCTGTTCGCCGTGGCTGACGAGCTCAAGATCGACCCGCGCAGGCCCTGGTCCCAGCTGACCAAGGCCCAGAAGAAGGTCTTCTTGTACGGCACGGGGAGCACGAAGATCCACATCCAGTACCGCAACCGGTACGGGACGCTTCGCAGCTACCACACGACCTTCGAGGGAGTCGTGCCCTGGCTCCAGCGCCGGCACTCCGAGGCCGAGTCGGACTTCCAGCGCGAGCAGATCGAGGGCTACATGCGCGAGGTGCCCTGCCCGAGCTGCGAGGGAACCCGCCTCAAGCCCGAGTCGCTCGCCGTCACGGTCGGCGGCAACAACATCGCCCAGCTCTCGAGGCTGTCGATCAGGGCCGCCCACGAGCTGCTCGGCGGGCTCCGCCTCAGCGCAAGGGAGGAGATGATCGCGGCGCGCGTGCTGAAGGAGATCCGGGCGCGCCTGCAGTTCCTCGTCGACGTCGGCCTCGACTATCTCAGCCTCGATCGGTCGGCGGCGACGCTCGCGGGAGGGGAGGCGCAGCGGATCCGCCTCGCAAGCCAGATCGGGTCCGGCCTGGTCGGGGTCCTCTACGTCCTCGACGAGCCCTCGATCGGCCTGCACCAGCGGGACAACCGGCGCCTCATCGAGACCCTCGAGCGGCTGCGAGACCTTGGCAACACCGTGCTCGTGGTGGAGCATGACGAGGAGACCATCCGGGTGGCCGACCACGTCGTCGACATCGGTCCCGGTGCCGGCGAGCACGGCGGAGCCGTCGTGTTCTCCGGGCCAGTGAAGGGACTGCTTCGCGCCCGCGGGTCGATCACCGGGCAGTACCTCTCCGGCAAGCGCAAGATCGCGGTGCCGCCGATGCGTCGCGAGCCGAGGGGCGACTGGGTCACGATCCGCGGCGCCCGGGAGCACAACCTGAAGAACATCGACGTCGAGATCCCTCTCGGCTGCTTCGTGGCGGTCACCGGCGTCTCGGGGTCGGGGAAGTCGACCCTCATCAACGACATCCTTCACCGTGCGCTCATGCAGCGGATCTACAAGTCGAGGGTCGTGCCCGGTCGCCACAAGACGATCGAGGGGGCCGAGTCGCTCGACAAGGTCATCGACATCGACCAGTCCCCGATCGGCCGCACGCCGCGATCGAACCCTGCCACCTACACGGGGGTCTTCGACCACATCCGCAAGCTGTTCAGCCAGACCTCGGAGGCGAGGCTCCGGGGCTACCAGCCCGGGCGCTTCTCGTTCAACGTCTCGGGCGGCCGCTGCGAGGCGTGCTCCGGCGACGGCACGATCAAGATCGAGATGCACTTCCTCCCGGACGTCTACGTGCCCTGCGAGGTCTGCAAGGGGGCCCGTTACAACCGGGACACGCTCGAGGTCACCTGGCGCGGCAAGAACATCGCCGAGATCCTCGACCTCTCCTGCGAGGAGGGGCTCGAGTACTTCTCGGCCCAGCCCGTCATCGCCCGGCACCTGCAGACCCTCGTCGACGTCGGCCTCGGCTACGTCCGCCTCGGCCAGCCAGCCCCGACGCTCTCGGGGGGCGAGGCCCAGCGCGTGAAGCTTGCCTCCGAGCTGTCCAAGCGCTCCACCGGCAGCACGCTCTACATCCTCGACGAGCCGACGACCGGGCTGCACTTCGAGGACGTGCGCAAGCTGCTCGGGGTGCTGCAGCGCCTGGTCGACAACGGCAACACCGTCGTCGTCATCGAGCACAACCTCGACGTCATCAAGTCCGCGGACTGGATCATCGACCTCGGCCCTGAAGGCGGCGACGGAGGCGGCAGGATCGTCGCCGAAGGCACGCCGGAGCAGGTGGCAAAGACGGCGGAGAGCTACACGGGTCGGTTCCTCGAGCCCCTGCTCGGCCGGTGACGACCACCCGGCCGGAAGCCCCGGCCGCACCGTGGCTGGCCGGGGAGCCGGCCGGAGCGCGAGGCTCCCAGGCGTGAGTGGACCCCACCGGCTCGCCCGCCTCGACCACGTCCAGCTAGCGATGCCGCCCGGGGAGGAGGCAGCTGCCGAGGCGTTCTACCGCGACCTCCTCGGCTTCGAGGTGCTCCCGAAGCCGCCCGTGCTCGCGGCGAGGGGAGGGCGGTGGTTCGGAGCGGGGGAGAACGGCACCGAGGTCCAGGTGCACCTCGGGGTGGAGGAGGACTTCCGCCCGGCGCGCAAGGCGCACCCGGCCATCGTGGTCGAGCAGCTGGACTCCCTCGTGCGGCTCCTCGAGCAGGCCGGCTCGCCGGTGCGCTTCGACGGTGACCATCCAGGGGTCCGGCGCTGCTACGTCGACGACCCCTTCGGGAACAGGATCGAGCTCATCGACCACGCGGCTGGCTGAGCGGCGAGGGCGAGGGCAGTGGCCCTTCGCGGGGATCGAGGCCGGCGCTGCAGCGTCAGAACGGGGCGAGCTCGACCTCGCCCGGCGAGCCGCGGCGGCCGGCGACCCAGGCGAGCACCGCCGCCCGCTGCCTCGGGTCGGCGATTCGCGCCGGAACTCGCGCGAGCTCCTCGGGGAGCACGAGGGCGACGAACTCCTCTGGCCAGTCCTCGGGCTCGTAGCCGAGCCCGAGGTCGACGTGATGGAGCTCGACCTCCCGCAGGCGCCGGAGCGGGAGCCGGGCGATCAGGGGCGCCGGAAGGCCCTCAGGGGCGAGTCCGCGGCCGCTCCACGCGAGCGGGGTCGCCGCCGCGAAGGCGTCGTCGAGACGGCGTGAGGCCGAGCGGACGTCGGCCACGATCGCGGTCGCGTTGCGTCGGGCGCCGGCTTCGATCTCCTCGTTCCGCTGGTCGGTACCACCCGGGTACTGCGGCGCGCTCGCGCCGCCGGCCGCAGCCTCGAGCATGCGGACGAAGGAGTCGGCGTTGCGGGCGAGGTGGGTGAGGACGTGCCCGATGCTCCAGCCGGCGAGGCGGCTCGGTCGCCGCACGGTCTCGTCGTCGACGACAGCGAGGCGGGCGTCGAGGCGGGCGTGTGACGCCTCGCAGGCGGCGAGGAGATCGGGCGAGGGCGGAGCAGGATCGGTCACCGCCTGAGCCTCGCGCACGGTCCGAGGGTGCGCCTCCGATCGGTCCTCAGGCGATGGCGAGCATCCGCTCGAGGGCGACCCGGGCGTCGGCGGCGATCTCCTCGGGGACGGTGACCTGGTTGCGCACGACCCCCTCGAGGAGGCCGTCGAGCACCCAGGCGAGGTGGGGGAGGTCGATCCGGAACATCGTGGAGCAGGGGCAGACGAGCGGGTCGAGGGAGAGGACCGTCTTGTCGGGATGCTCGCGAGCGAGTCGGTCGACGAGGTGGATCTCCGTCCCGACGGCGATCACGGAGCCGGCCGGCGCCTCGGCGACCGCCCGGATGATGAAGTCGGTCGAGCCGACCTGGTCGGCGGCCTGGACGACCTCGTGGGCGCACTCGGGGTGGGCGATCACGATGCCGGTCGGGTGCTCGGCGCGGAAGGCGTCCACGTGGGCGACGGAAAAGCGCTGGTGCACCGAGCAGTGGCCCTTCCAGAGGAGCAGGGTCGCGTCCTTGGCCTGGCGCTCGTCGAGCCCGCCGAGCCGATGGCGGGGGTCGACCACGGCCATCTCGTCGAGGCCGTAGCCGAGCTGGACGCCCGTGTTGCGCCCGAGGTGCTGGTCCGGGAAGAAGAGGACCTTGTCCCCGCCTCCGCCCGGGACGGGCGCGGCGCCGTCGAGCCCGAGCGCCCAGCGCAGGATCGCCCGCGCGTTGGAGGAGGTGCAGACGGCGCCGCCGTGCCGGCCGACGAACGCCTTCAGCGCGGCGGAGGAGTTCATGTACGTGACCGGCACGACCCGCTCGACGTCGATCACGGCGGCGAGCTCGGACCAGATCTCGGCCACCTGCTCCTCGTCGGCCATGTCGGCCATCGAGCAGCCCGCGTTCAGATCCGGCAGGATGACACGCTGGTGGGCGCTCGTGAGGATGTCCGCGGACTCCGCCATGAAGTGGACGCCGCAGAAGACGACGTACTCGGCAGAGTGCTGAGCGGCGGCGAAGCGGGAGAGCCCGAAGGAGTCGCCCCGCGCGTCGGCGAACTGGATGACCTCCTCGCGCTGGTAGTGGTGGCCGAGCACGACGAGCCGGTCGCCAAGCTGCTCCTTGGCGGCGCGGACGCGACCGGCGAGCTCGTCGGCTCCGGCGCGGGTGTACTCATCCGGTAGCCGTGTCTGTAGGCGGATCATCGGACCCCCTGATATGCGCCTCGCTCACGGCCGGCGGGGACAGCCTGGTCGCCCATCCGCGGGTGTGTCGGCCACGAGGCGGGATCGTCCGCCGGGGTACCAGGCCGGCGTAGCCTCCACTGTAGTGCTCGAACGTCCCACCGGCATCCCGGACGCCCCCGGCTCGTACCAGTTCAAGGACGCGGACGGGCGGGTGATCTACGTGGGCAAGGCGCGCTCGCTGCGCAGCCGCCTGTCGAGCTACTTCGCCGACCCGCGGACCCTGCATCCCCGGACGGCCCAGATGGTCGAGCGCGCGGCCTCCGTCGAGTGGATCGTCGTCCAGAGCGACGTCGAGGCGCTCATGCTCGAGTACAGCCTCATCAAGGCGCACCGGCCGCGCTTCAACGTCCGGCTCGTGGACGACAAGAGCTACCCCTACCTCGCCGTCACGGTCGGTGAGAGGTGGCCGAGGGCGGTCGTCATGAGGGGGGCCAAGCGCAAGGACACCCGGTACTTCGGCCCGTACGCCCACGCCTACGCGATCCGTGAGACGCTCGACCTGCTCCTGCGCTCCTTCCCCATCCGCACCTGCACCGACGCGAAGATGCACCGGCACGAGCTGCTCGGGCGGCCCTGCCTGCTGTTCCACATCGAGCGGTGCTGCGCCCCCTGCGTCGGGAGCGTGGACGAGGCGCGGTACCGGGAGCTCGTCGGGGACCTGATGGGCTTCCTCGAGGGCGACACGCGGCCGGTCGTGAGCCGGCTCGAGGCCGAGATGCGTGAGGCCGCCGCCGAGCTCGAGTTCGAGCGGGCGGCCCGCCTGCGAGACCGGCTCGCCTCGGTCCGCCTCGCCATCGAGCGCCAGCAGATGGTGACCGATGCGGCCGAGGACCTCGATGCCATCGGCTACGAGGAGGACGAGCTCGTTGCGGCGGTGCAGATCCTGCACGTCCGGCGGGGGCGGGTCGTCGGCCGCCACGGCCTGCTGTTCGAGAAGGTCGAGCCGCTCACCGAGGCTCAGCTCGTGGCGCGGGTCCTCGAGCAGCACTACGCCGAGACGCCGCTCGGCGTCCCCCGGACGATCCTCGTGCCCCTCGAGCCCGAGGACCGCCCCACCTACGAGGCGTGGCTCGCGACGCTGCGCGACGGCCGGGTCGAGGTCCGGGTGCCGCAGCGGGGGCGAAAGCGCGAGCTGCTCACGACGGCTCGCCAGAACGCGGCGGAGCAGCTGAACCGCCACCGGCTCCGCCGCTCTTCGGACCTCACGAGCCGCGCGGTCGCGCTGGAGGAGCTCCAGGGTGCGCTCGGCCTGGCCGAGGCTCCTCTCCGGATCGAGTGCTACGACATGAGCCACCTCCAGGGGACGGACTACGTCGGCTCGATGGTCGTGCTGGAGGACGGCCTCCCGAAGCGCTCCGACTACCGCCGCTTCAAGGTCTCCGCCGTGCAGGGCAACGACGACTACGGGGCGATGCACGAGGTCCTGACCCGCCGCCTCCGGCACCTTGCTGCCGCATCCGCCGGGTCAGCAGAGGCGCCGCAAGATTGGGCGGCACCGGCGCGCGGGAGCGGGGTCCTCGCTCCGCCGCCCGCGGAAAAGGGGGGAGAGGAGGAGCTTTCGGAGATCGGGCGCCGGCGCCGGAGCTCCCGCTTTGCCTACCCGCCCCAGCTGCTGCTGATCGACGGGGGAAAGGGCCAGCTCAACGTCGCGGTGAAGGTCCTCGAGGAGCTCGGTCTCACGGGCAGGATCGCGGTTGCCTCGCTCGCGAAGCGCCTCGAGGAGGTGTACGTCCCGAGCCGCCCCGACCCGGTCGTGATCCCCCGTGACAGCGAAGCGATCTACCTGCTGCAGCAGGCCCGCGACGAGGCGCACCGGTTCGCCATCGGCTTCCACCGGGAGCTGCGGGGAAAGCGGATGACCCGCTCGGCGCTCGACGGCGTGCCGGGCCTCGGGCCGACGAGGCGGAAGCGGCTCCTGCGGGAGCTCGGCAGCCTGAAGGCGGTCCAGGCCGCCAGCCTGGAGGAGCTGAAGGGGCTCGCCTGGTTGCCCGACGCCGTTGCCGAGGCGGTCTACGAGCACCTCCACTCGAGCCGCCGGCCGGGCCGGGGAGCCGGCCGGGGGGACGGGGACGAGCGGCTCGGCAGGGGCCGGGCGGTCTCGTGACACCGGAGGCGAGCCGCGCCCCCTCGGGCACCGAGCAGCCCCTTGCCGCGAAGGGCTGGGACGAGCTGTCGGAGTGGTGGCTGGCGACGTTCTCGAACGGCGCCGACATCGAGTACGAGCGCCAGATCCTTCCCCTCGCGATGGAGCACCTCGCCGGTTGTGAACAGGTCCTCGACGTCGGCACCGGCGAGGGCCAGCTGGCCCGGCGCGTCGCCCGGTCCAAGCAGGCCGCGCTCGTCGCCGGCGTCGATCCCTCGGCCGCCCAGCTCGCGAATGCCGCCTCCCAGGGGGGCGGCCCTGCCTTCGTCCGGGCACGCGGCGAGCAGCTCCCCTTCGCCGACGGCGCCTTCGACGGGATCGTCTGCTGCCTCGTGATCGAGCACGCGGACGACCCCGACGCAGTCCTCGCGGAGATGGCGCGGCTGCTGGCGCCGGGCGGGCGGCTGCTCCTGCTCGTGAACCACCCGGTCGTGCAGGGCCCGGGTAGCGGTTTGGTCGACGACACCGTGCTCGGCGAGCGGTACTGGCGCATCGGCCCCTACCTCACCCGCCAGACCGTCGTCGAGGAGGTGGACGCCGGAGTCCCGCTCCGCTTCGCCCACCGGCCCCTCTCCGGGTACGTCAACCCGCTGTGCGAGCACGGTCTCGTGCTCACCCGGCTCGAGGAGCCGCCCCCGCCGATCGAGTTCCTCACCGACTCGCTCGACCTCGGCCTCGAGCGGGCGATGCCCCGGCTCTGCCTGATGCGCTTCGAACGGCTGCGGCCGGCGCGGCGACCCCGCTCAGCCCGGCGGCGAGGTGGGAGAATGGCCTGATGGCGGAGTACCTGTTCCTCATCGGCATGTCCGGCGCCGGACGCTCGACGGCGGCCGCCGTGCTCGAGGACCGGGGCTGGTTCGTGATCGACAACCTGCCTCCGGCGCTGCTCGGCAAGGTGGCCGAGCTCGCGAGCCAGCCCGGTTCGGAGTACGAGCGGCTCTGCCTCGTCGCGGGCCGGGGCGGCTACGAGGGCATCTCGGAGCTCCGGCCGGCGATCGCCACGTTGCGCGCGTCCGGCGCCCGGGTCCGCGTGCTCTACCTCGAGGCGCCCGACGAGGTGCTCGTCCGCCGTTACGAGGGCACGCGCCGCAAGCACCCGATCGACACCGAGACCGGCGTGCTCGAGGCCGTGCGCCACGAACGGGAGCTCCTCGCCGATCTCCGGGCCGAGGCCGACATCGTGCTCGACACGGGCGAGCTCAACGTGCACGAGCTGCGTGAGCGGCTCGTCGAGCTCGTCGACCGCTCCGGGGCGGGGAACGGGATGGAGACGAGCGTCGTCTCGTTCGGCTACAAGCACGGCCTCCCCCTCGACGTCGACCTCGTGTTCGACTGCCGGTTCCTCCCGAACCCGCACTGGGTACCCGAGCTCCGCCCGCTCACGGGCCTCGACGACAAGGTGAGGGAGTACGTCATGGCAGCTCCCGAGACGAGCGAGCTGCTCAAGCGGCTCGAGAGCCTCTTCGAGCTCGTCCTTCCCGCCTACGCGCGGGAGGGGAAGTCCTACCTGTCGGTAGGGATCGGTTGCACCGGGGGCCGGCACCGGTCGGTCGTCCTCGCCGAGGAGGTCGCCGAGATGATGCGCCGCCACGGGCTCGACCCGTCCGTCCACCATCGGGACATCGGCCGTTGAGCCGAGGCCCGAGCCCGGAGGGCAACGGCGCCGGCCACCGACCGGTGCGCGTCGTGGCGGTCGGCGGCGGGCACGGCGCGGCCCAGTCGCTGCGAGCCGCTCGCCGGTACGCCACCGAGGTCACGGGCATCATCTCGGTCGCCGACGACGGCGGGTCGAGTGGTCGCCTGCGCGAGCTGCTCGGGATCCCGGCTCCCGGTGACCTGCGCCGCTGCATCGGCGCGCTCCTGCCGGACGAGTCGCCCCTCGGCGCGGCCCTCGAGCACCGGTTCGAGCACGGCGAGCTCGCCGGCCACGCCTTCGGGAACCTGCTCATCGCCGCCCTCGCCGCCACGACCGGCGACTTCGCCGCCGGGGTGGCCGAGACCGCCCGCCTTGCGGGCGCGGTCGGCCGTGTCTTCCCCGCTACGACCACCCCGGTCGTGCTCACGGGCAGGGGAGAGGGTGGGGAGCTGTCGGGCCAGGTCGCGATCACCCGGCGGGGAGGGGTCTCGCGGGTGGACATCGTGCCGGCCGACGCGAGGCCGCCCGCCGGCGCCGTCGAGGCGCTCCTCGAGGCCGACCAGATCGTGATCGGCCCCGGCTCGCTCTACACGAGCCTGCTCGCCGCCACGGCCGTGAGGAGCCTCCGCGAGGCGATCCGCGAGAGCCCTGCCCAGGTGGTCTACGTGGCCAACCTGCGAGAGCAGCGGCCCGAGACCGCCGGGGCCGACGTCGCCGACCATGTGCGGGCGCTGCTCGATCACGGCCTCCGGCTTGATGCCGTGCTGGCCGACCCGTCCGCGCTCGCCCTCGGTGATCTGCCTGCCGCCCTTCGCGTCGAGCTGGCGCCGGTCGCGGACCCTGCCCTCGCGGCCCACGACCCCGAGCTCCTCGCGGCGGCACTGTCCTCCCTGCTGCGGAGCGGAATAGCGTGTGTGGACACGGAGAGGGCCTGACCGTGATCCACGTCCAATCGAGGCCGCGGTTCCCGTCCACGGCAGCAGATCCGAGCAGGGACCACCGATCCGGCTGGTCGACGAGCGCACTCAAAGGGGAGGCATGACCATACGTGTCGCGGTGAACGGTTTCGGGCGCATCGGGAGGAACTTCGCCCGTGTCCTCCTCGAGCGCTCGGGCGACCTTCCCGGCGAGATCGAGCTCGTGGCGGTGAACGAGCTTGCGCCGCGGGAGGCGAGCGCCCATTTGCTCCGCTACGACTCGACGCACGGCCGGCTCGGCGTCGCGGTGGAGCTGACCGAGACAGGGCTCCGTATCGGCGAGCGGGAGGTCATGCTCCTCGCGGAGACGGACCCGAAGGCGCTTCCGTGGGGGGAGCTCGGAGTCGACGTGGTCGTCGAGTCGACGGGACGCTTCACGAGCCGGGCGGCTGCCATGTCCCACGTAGAGGCCGGAGCTCGGCGGGTCGTGATCTCGGCCCCCTCGCGCGACGCCGACGCCACCTTCGTCGTCGGCGTCAACGACGGCGAGTTCGATCCCAGCGCGCACGTGGTCGTCTCGAATGCCTCGTGCACGACGAACTGCATCGTGCCGATGGTGAAGGTGCTCGAGGATGCCTTCGGTCTCCGCCAAGGCCTCATGACGACCGTGCACGCCTATACGAACGACCAGGAGCTGCTCGACCTCGGCCGGGACAACCTGCGGCGGGCGCGGGCTGCCGCCGTGAACGTCGTGCCGTCCACGACCGGGGCCGCCCGCGCGACGAGCCTCGTGCTCACGGAGATGGCCGGACGCCTGGACGGCACCTCGCTGCGCGTGCCGGTGGCGGACGGCTCGATCACGGACCTCACCGCCGTCGTCGGCCGGCAGGTGGGTGTGGCGGAGGTGAACGAGGCCTTCCGGCGCGCCTGCGAGGAGGGGCCGCTCTCGAGGGTGCTCGCGTACAACGAGGAGCAGATCGTCTCGAGCGACATCGTGGGATCCCCAGCCTCCTGCACCTTCGACGCCACGCTCACGATGGCGATCCCGATCGATGAGGCGTCGACGCTCGTGAAGGTGATGGGGTGGTACGACAACGAGTGGGGCTACTCGCACCGCCTCGCCGACCTCGTCGCCATCGTCGGACGGGCGTGACCGCCGGCACCTCTGGGGCTGCCTCGCGGTCGGGAGGCCCTGCCGCCGGCCTCCCGCTGCTCGAGGACCTCGGCGAGGTCGCGGGGCGGTCCGTCCTTCTCCGGCTCGACCTCAACGTGCCGCTCACCGAGGGACCTGGCGGCGCCCGGGTCGTCGCCGACGACTTCCGGATCCGCGCAGCCCTGCCGACGCTGCGCTTCCTCCTCGACGGCGGCGCCAAGGTCACCGTCGTGACCCACCTCGGCCGCCCGAAGGGCCGGCCTGACGAGCGGTTCTCGGTCGCTCCGGTGGAGGCGCGCCTCGCCGAGCTCGGGGCTGCGGTGGAGGTGAGAGAGAACCTCCGCTTCTCGCCGGCCGAGGAGGAGGGCTCCGACGAGCTCGTCGCCGAGCTCGTCGCCGGTCAGGACCTGTTCGTCAACGACGCCTTCGGGGTGATGCACCGTGCGCACGCCTCGGTGGTCGGGCCGCCCCGCTACCTGCCGTCAGCCGCCGGTCGCCTGGTGGAGCGGGAGGTCGCTGCCCTCTCGCC
Organism: Acidimicrobiales bacterium; assembly: GCA_035294725.1. Taxonomy (GTDB): domain Bacteria; phylum Actinomycetota; class Acidimicrobiia; order Acidimicrobiales; family Bog-793; genus DATGKK01. Next base: position 29,803 of record DATGKK010000122.1, read on the forward strand.
GCTCATCGAGAGCCCGCCCCGCCCGTACGTGGTCGTGCTCGGCGGCTCGAAGGTCTCCGACAAGCTCGGGCTGCTGAGGACCCTCGCCGCTCGGGCCGACCGCGTCCTCGTCGGGGGTGGGATGGCGTTCACCTTCCTCGCCGCGCTCGGCCACGAGGTCGGCGACTCGATCCTCGACCCGGACCATCTCGACGAGTGCCGGGCTCTCCTGACCGGCTCGTCCGTCGTGACGCTGCCGGTGGACGTGGTCGCGGCCGCGCCCGGCGTCGCCCTCGAGCCGCGCCACGCCCGGGGGAGCGACGCCGCCGTGCCTCCGCCGGCAGGCCTCACCCGGGTGGTGGGCCAGGACGTGCCGGAGGGCTGGAGGGGCCTCGACATTGGGCCGGCGACCGCAGAGCTGTTCCGCGAGGCGATCGCCGGTGCCGGTGCCGTGATGTGGAACGGACCGATGGGCGTGTTCGAGGACCCCCGCTTTGCGCTCGGCACCCGCGAGGTGGCCACGGCGGTCGCAACTGCGCGTGCCTACACCGTCGTCGGCGGCGGCGACAGCGCTGCGGCCCTTGACCGCTTTGGCCTCGCCGACGGCGTGGACCACGTCTCTACCGGCGGGGGCGCCTCCCTCGAGCTGCTCGAGCACGGCGACCTGCCTGGGCTCGCCGCCCTCCGGGAGGCTCCGCGCGTGCAGGGGCGCATGCCAGGGGAGGGGTGAGGTGGCCGGGCGGGAAGTGCTGGTCAGCGGCAATTGGAAGATGAACCACTCGCACTTTGAGGCGATCCAGTTCGTCCAGGCTCTCGCCGCCCTGCTTCGGGCGGCGCCGCTTCGGCCCGGGCGGGCACTCTCGCTCCATCCCCCCTTCACGGCGCTGCGATCCGTGCAGACCGCGCTCGAGTCGGACGGCGTGCCGGTTGCCCTCGGGGCGCAGAACTGCCACGAGGCCGCAAAGGGTGCGTTCACGGGCGAGGTGAGCGCCGAGATGCTGGCGAAGCTCAACGTCTCGCTCGTGATCGTCGGCCACTCCGAGCGGCGCCAGCTGTTCGGCGAGACCGACGAGACCGTGAGGGCAAAGGTCGACGCCGTGCTCTCCCAGTCGATGACGCCGATCCTCTGCGTCGGGGAGACCCTCGAGGAGCGGGAGGCGGGGGAGGCCTTCGCCAAGGTGACGTCCCAGCTCGACGCCGCATTGAAGGGGAGGCCGGCGGAGGTCGTTGGCGGACTCGTGGTGGCCTACGAGCCGATCTGGGCGATCGGCACCGGGCAGACGGCCTCGGTCGGGGACGCCGAGGAGATGGCGGCCCACGTCCGAGGCGCCGTCGCCAACCTCGCAGGGCAGGACGCGGCCGCCTCCCTCCGGGTGCAGTACGGCGGCTCGGTGACTCCGGCCAACGCCGGGGAGCTCCTGCGGTGCGCCGACGTCGACGGGCTCCTCGTCGGTGGGGCGAGCCTTCAGCCCGAGAGCCTTCTCGAGATCGCGAGGGCGCGCTGAGCTCCTCGTGCGCGCGGCCCACGCCGCCCGAAGCGGCGGTGGTAGCCTCATTCCCCGCCGAGGGAGAGCGCGTGCCCCCTCGGGTTATGTGTCGAGGAGGTTCCTTCCCGTGCTGACCGATGCCCTCGTCGTGGTGGACGTCATCGTGTCGTTCGGGCTCATCATCTTGATCCTCCTGCACAGCGGACGGGGCGGAGGCCTCTCGGACATGTTCGGCGCCTCGACCGGCGTTTCGGCGGCCGGCTCCACGGTGGCCGAGCGCAACCTCGACCGCCTCACGATCCTGTTCGTCCTCATCTTCGCGTTCGTCACGCTCGCACTTGCCATCCGGTGGAGCTGAGCGCCGGGCATCCGGAGCACCCGCTCTCCCGCAGCACTCCCGAGCCAGCCCGGCTCACGCTCGCTCCATCTGGGCCCTGGCACCTCGGTCGGACTCCCGTGGGGGCCCCGGCCAACGTCCTTGCGTGCCGCCCTCGTCGGCCGCGCCGGCTCGCCGCCGTGCTGCTCGCCGCATCGGCCGTCCTCGCCGGTTGCACCGCCCCGGACCTAGAGGCTCCGTTGGTGCCGAGCCAGCCGACGGTGCCGGGCGGGTACCTGCTCGACACGGAGGGCACGGTCACCGTCGGCGTGCCGAGCCTGCCGACCAACTTCAATCCGTCCACCCCGGCCGGCGACAACAGGGTCACGCAGATGGTGATGGAGCAGGTCTGGCCGCAGCCCTTCGTGACCGACCCGGGCTTCAACACCGAGACCTCGAGCCTGCTCGACCGCGCCGAGGTCGTCGGCATCGATCCCTTTCAGGTGGTCTACGTGATCGATCCGGCGGCGGTGTGGTCGGACGGAGTGCCGATCACGGCCGCCGACTTCGCCTACACCTGGCGCCAGCACCTGCTGCACTCCGCCGGCCTGCCGAACTCCGGCCTCATCGCCGGGTACCGCGACATCACGTCGGTGGTGGGCTCGCAGGGCGGCACGACCGTCACGGTGACCTTTCGGGAGCCGTTCGCGGAGTGGCAGGCGCTCTTCGCCGACCTCGTGCCAGCCCAGGTGGGAGAGCGATACGGGTGGTCGCGGGCCTTCGAGGGTTTCTCGCCCTCCCGTGTGATCTCCGGTGGTCCGTTCGAGATCACCTCGTACGTGCCCGGCCGGTCGCTCGTGCTGTCGCGGAACCCCCGCTACTGGGGGACGCCTGCGCACGTGGCCCACATCCGGTTCCTCGTCGAGAAGACGCCGCAGGACCTGCTCGCCGCCCTTTATGACGGCGAGGTGTCGATCGCCGAGCTGCCGGCGGACCAGTACCCGCCTGGCACCTTCGGCAACGGCCGGATCGGCGCGCCCACGGTGCTCGGCGGCCCGAGCGGGGCGACGGGCTCTTCCGGCGGGGACAAGGGCGGCGACCTCCTCCCATACCGCCCGGCGCCGAGCTCGCTGGCGTGGTCGGCGTTCGAGGGCAGCGAGATCTGGCAGCTGTGCTTCAACCTCGCCGATCCGGTCACGGGGCAGCTCGCGCTGCGGCGGGGGATCCTCTACGCGCTCGACCGGAGCGAGATCGTCGCCGACTCCGAAGACCTGATCGACCCCCGCGTCGGCGTCTCGTTGTCGCGCTTCACCTTGAGCGGGGAGACGGCGAACCCGAGCTCGCCCGGGACGTCGCCCATCGTAGAGCGCGACCCCGTCCTCGCGAAGCCGGACGTGGCGCTCGCCTACCTGCGCCAAGCGGGGTACGCCCCGGGTGCGGGCGGCCTCGTGCGCGAAGGCGGCACCGGCGCACCACTCGTGGTCCAGCTGCTCGAGCCCTCGCGCGACTGGGCGGTCGACGAGGCCGGGCTCGTCATCCAGGCTCAGCTGCGGGCGATCGGCGTCACCGTGGACCTCGTCCGACGGCCCCTCGACCGGATGCTCACGGTCTCGCTCCCCGAAGGGCGCTTCCAGCTCGCCCTGGCGCCGTTCGCCGTCTCGACGGCCGTGACCGCGGTGGCGCCCGAGTACAGCGCGCCCGTGCTGCCGGGTGTGGTCGCTCCTGCCTCGGGGTCGACCGCCGGCGGTCTCGCTGGCGACGGCGCCTCCGGCGCGCCTCGGGGCGGAGTTGGCGCCACTGTGAGCTCGCTCGACTGGACCACGGCCTCGCCTCCTGGGAGCGAGCCCGGAGCAATTGCGGCAGGCGCCGTCACCCGTGACGTCCTCGGCCTCGACGACCCGATCCTCGACCGGCGCCTGTCGGCGGAGCTGACCGAGCTCAACCCGCCCCTCGCGGTTGCGGACCTGCAGAGAGCCGACTCCCGGATGTGGAACGAGGCCTACACAGTGCCGCTGTTCCAGCCGGGTGAGTACCTGGTGCGAAGCGGGCGAGTCGACAACGTGTCCGAGAGCCCCACCTGGGCGGGGATCATGTGGGACGCCCAGGACTGGGCCATCTTGAAACACGCTCCCGCCTCGGACGCCCAGACGGCCACCTCCGGCACCGGCTCGCACGCGACCGGGGCGAGCGGCTGAGCCGGCTCGGAGCCTGTCGGGCGCCGGACCCTGGCCGGGGCGTGATTGAGGTGTGCCTGACTTTCCCGCGGAAGTCCGGCTGAAAGTGACCCAAGTCACTGACCACCCGGCTTACCGGTGTTGGTGGTGTCCCGGCGACGGTGGGCGAGTCGCTCCCCGAGCGCTGGCTCGAGACCCCGCCAACGGGCCTCGCGGATTGCGTCCCTGCGCCCTTTGTGCTCGTCGTCCGGAGTGACGTAGCGGATACCGGCGCGGAGGTGTACGGCGTTGTGCTCGGTGCGCACGACTGACAGGAGCTCGACCTCCCCGCGATCAACGGGCAAGGGGGTCGCAGCGCGCCCCCGATCGGTGTTGCGGCGAGGGGGCCGAGCCCTGCCAGCACCGAACCTACGCGGCTCGGGCGGAGTCAGATGGATGCCGGACACGGTGAGCAGGATCGGACACCATGGGTCGTCGGCCGCCCGTTCGAGTCTCCTCTAACGAGACCAGGGTGTCGATCCACTTGCGGCTCACCATGTCGATGATGGCGAGAGCGGAGCGGCGGGCTCTCGTGAAGTGCGTCACGTCCCAACCCCAGATGCGGTTCGGTGCCCAGACGAGCCAGTCGGGCCAGGGCCGGCGCCCGACGGGCTCACGTGGGCCTCGTTCGGGCAGCACGAGGCCGTGAGCAGCAAGGACGCGTCGCACCGTCGAGGGCGACACCCACACCGTCTCGGTGTATGAGCCGCGGTGGGCGAGCTTTCGATGCGATCGGTCGACCTCCCCCCAGCGCTCTGCGAGCTCCAAGATGGCTCGCTCTTCTGATGGCATGATCCGGTGGGCGGGGTTGCCGCCCGGCGCCTTGTCGATGAGGGTGCCGGTCGTGCGCTGGCGCTCGCGCCAGCGGTGCACACGGTCGTCGGAGACGCCCCACAGTGATGCGACCCAGGCCCTCGAGAAGCCGTCGGCGACAGCATCGTCGACCTGCTGCAGCACCAGCTCTTTCACCTCGGCGGGGGCTCGTGCCGGGAGCGGACCTACGAGCCCCATCCAGCTGTTCCCTGGACAACCGCCAGCTCGATGGCCTGGGCCTTGATCGCCTCGGTCAGCTGGGCGATCTCCGAACGTGCCGCCTCGAGTGCCCAGTCGCGCTCCTTCGCGGGCCGGCCAGGCTTGGCAGCAAGCGCAGCGAGCGCCGCGTCCTTCACAGTGCGGCGGATGCCGATCACCGTCGACACGTCGACCATCCACTTGCGCGCCGCATCGGCCTGGGTGATCTCGCCAGAGGTGATCTGCAAGAAGATCTCCCACTTGGTCTCGGCGCTCAAGACCTTCGGTCGACGACGAGTCGACCCGCTCTCCTCGGCCACTGCATGCTCCTCTCTGTTCGGCCGAGGAGCCTGTCAGTGTTGGTTCATTTCGCGGTGGACCCTCCGCGCCGAAGTCAGACGCTGAACAGCACCGAGCCGGTGGTCCGACGTTGCGTATGCTGCGTTCGTGCCGTCTGCGCTCTCCAGACGAGCAGTGCTCGTTAGCGCCGGAATCTTGCTGACAGGGGCTGCGCTCGCCGGCTGTAGTGCCGGAACCTCCTCTCTCCCGGTCACTTCCACGTATGGCACGTTGATCGTCACTGTTGCCGCCGTGAAGGGCGGACACGTTGGCCAGGTCGAGGTCACCGGGCCCCGTGGATTCACCCGCACCTTGGCAGCTACGACCAGACTCTCAGCGCTCCAACCCGGTACCTATCAGGTGAGCGCCCGGCCAGCGCACGTCGCCGGGGCGGCATGGTGGTCGGCCCTGCCGCTGCAGGAGGCACTCGTGAGCGCAGGCCGCACCACGCGCATCGATGACACCTACACCGTCGAGGTGCCCGCGACGACCCGCACAATCCCCACTGCGGCGCTCCGCCACCAGGCGCCGCTCGTGCACCCGACACAAACGGAGATCGTCGTCTTGGACGCCCACGCCTCCGCCGGCTTGCGGGTAGGAGACATCATCGCCACAGGCATCGGCCCTTACACCCCCTACGGGCTCCTGCGTCGGGTGGTCTCGATCACCCGACATGGCGCCTCCGTCCTCGTCGACACAGTGCAGGCCACGCTCCGAGAGGCCCTCCCCTCAGGCTCGATCGACATCGAGCTGGGCTCTGCCGCCCCGTCGTCGGGCTCCAGCACTGCGCTCAAGGTGAACGGGGACGACATCCCCGTCGAGCTCGCCTCCTCCAACACGCCGCAGCTTCAGGGACTTTGGAGCTTCAACAGCCATGTCGCATGCGGGTCGGTCGGGCAGTTGAGCCTCGACGATGGATTCAGCTTCCATCCGGTGGTCAAGCTGAATGACTACTGGTCGCCCTTCTCAGGAGTGTCAGGGACCTTCGCAGTCGGCTTCGACGAATCGGCGCATCTCATGCTCGATACCAGTTTCGGGGTCACGTGCCGCTGGTCGGACAGTTCAGCGCCGGTTCCACTCTCCGGACCGATCGATGTCCAAGTCGGCCCTATACCGGTCGTCGTCCTCCCAGAGTGGTTCATTTCCACCTCGGTAAGCGGCACTTTGAGCCAGGATGCGGTGGTGGGCTTCTCGCAGGCGTCATCTGCACTACTTGGCCTCAGTTACTACAGAGGGACCGTTCTCCCGATCCGGCAATTCCACAACAGATTCTCGCCCGCCAAACCGCAGGGGACGCAGCTCAGCGTGACGGCAGCCATCGGGCCTCGCTTCGAGCTGTCCATTTATGGCGTTGCCGGCCCCTATCTCTCGATCCAGCTCTTCGGGAAGGGGACGATCACGGAAGCGAGCAGCGGACAGGGCGGTCCAACTGCATCGATCATTGCCGGCGTGGAGGCCGGAGTCGGATTCAAACTCAACGTGCTGCCCATCAACTGGAGCATTCCCAACCTCTTGAACATCTACCGCACTATCTACTCAGGACCGGCAGGAAAGCCCTCTACTGGCAGCCGCTCCTCACAAGGGGCAGCCGGAGCACTGGCCGCCTATCTGAAGAGCGGCCCGCACCCCTCCGTTGCTTCCGAACCTGCGACGACCTCAGCCGGCACCTTCGCTCTAGTGCTGTACCCCAACAGCGCCTGCCTCGCCTGCAAGCTGGCGGCGACAGTTCTCCGGTACCAGGCGGAGAAGTGGCATCCGGTCGCGCAGCTCGAGCTGCCTCTTCAAAACGGCGATGACGTCGAGCCAAACTCCGCCACGCCAGTCGATGCCACTGGCGCGGCTACGCCGGACTTCCTCGCAGGGTGGCAAACGGGCGTCAACTTCGGCCTAGTGGGTGTCATCGTCAGCGACGTAACCGGTCGATGGGCCGTCGTTCAGATTGCTCCTCATCAGCCTGGCATTTACTCTGGCAGCACACTCGATGCCCCTGTGATCCAAAGGGGGAGAGTCATCTCGCTGTTGTTCTCCTGCAACCCGAACTGTGTTGCTGCTCAGCAGCACCGCCTGGTGTGGCATTACGAGATCGCACGAGGCGGCCTCGTGCTCTTGAGCGACAAGCCGTGCGGGAGGGTGGGTCAAGTCAGCTGTCCTTGACCCATGTCTGACTTTGGTAGAGAGATTTCCGTTTGATCACGCAACATTGTGGGGTTGGCCTTGGCACGGTTCAGTAGGATGTCCCTGATGGCCGGAGTGATCGGATACTCTCTCGGCGCTTGCGCGAGCATTTGAGAGCATTTGAGAAGGCTCTTTCGCTCGGTCGCACAGCCGATGGGAGCAGACTCTTGATCATCCGGTATCCGTCAGGTCAAGAGGGTCTCGGATTGACCAAGTGCGGCTCTTAGCCCTCGGCCACCTCCGTCCCGTGTGATCGGAACCGGTGAGAAGGCGGCGCTCACGCCGTTCGGGCCCGTAGTTCGGTCACCAGGAACCATATAGGACCTGACGGCAGTGGACCTCGTCCCGGCGGGTGCCGATGGTCGACCTCGTCGACGCTCAAGACCTTGGGTCGACGACGTCTCGACCCGCTCTCCCCGGCCACTGCATGCTCCCCTCTGGTCGGCTGAGGAGCCCGTCAGTGTTGCTTTCATTTCGCGGTGCACCCGCCTCGCCGGACTCAGACGCAGAACAGGATGAAGAGCCGCGGGTCGGGGCGCTACAGTGTTCGGGCCCCGGGATGAGACCCGTGGACCGCTTCGTCGGAGTGGCGGAATAGGCAGACGCGCTAGGTTGAGGGCCTAGTCCTCGCAAGAGGGTGGGGGTTCAAGTCCCCCCTCCGACAC
>DATGKK010000123.1:0-2337 GCA_035294725.1 Acidimicrobiales bacterium
TGCTGGCGAGGAACCTCACCGGCTCCGAACCACCCGAGACAGACCTGTTCGAGGGGATCCGGGCGGCTGTCAGCCGGTAGCCCGAAGTCGCGAGCCGAGCCCGGACCGGGCAGCAGCGGGGCGACACCGGTAACATCACGTGCCCGTAGGCAAGTCGGATCGACGAACGCCGCCGCGTGCGAAGGAGGCCGGAGATGACGAAGTGGCTGACCCAGGAGTGGCTCGACGAGGGGCGCGAGCTCGCCGAGAGCCAGCCCGAGCGGCCGGGTGCCACCGCGAGGATGCAGTACGTCGTCACGGGCGGCCCTGAGGGCGACGTCAAGTACTACTGGATCCTCGAGAACGGGAAGCTCCTCGAGTCCAAGCTCGGCGAGCTCCCCGACGCGGAGGTCACGCTCACCGAGAGCTACGACGATGCGATGCGGATCCAAAAGGGCGAGCTCGACGCCAATGCTGCCTTCATGCAGGGCCGGGTGAAGGTGACGGGGAACATGGCGAAGCTCATGTCCTTGCTGCCCATCACGAACTCCCCTGAGTACAAGGCACTCCAGCAGCAGATCCTCGAGAGGACCGAGTTCTGAGGCGGCGGGGCCGGCTCAGAGGGCCGGTACCGCGCTCGCCATCAGGTCCCTCAGCTGGCGGTACCCGATGAGCTGGATGCCGTAGCGTTCGATTTCCCGGCGCAGGCCGCCTCTGTCCACGAGGTAGTCGTGGTCGTCCACCCGACCCCGCCAGTCCGGCGACATTGCGCGGAGCTCCGGCATGTCGGCGGCAGGGTGGAAATAGACCTCCGTGACGCCCGGAGGAAGGCTCTCGAGTGCGCGGCTGACCCCCTGCCGGCTCCCGACTCCGTTCACGTAGACGAAGTGGTCGGGGAAGAGCACGCCCCGCTCCGAGGCGAGGCGCCGGAAGGGGAAGCCGATCACCCGCTCAGTGGCAGCCCCGCTCAGGCGCAGCGGCAGTCGGAACTCGTCTGCGAGGTCGAGGTAGACGTCAAAGAACTCGGGGCGGAGCTGCAGCGTGCCCATGTGAGAGTCGAGGTGGCTCACGTCGAAACCCCAGTAGATCGCCCGCTCTACCTGCGCCCGGCACTCCCGGCGCACCTCGTCGAGGTCAGCGTGCTCCCAGACGTCCGCGACCGTGCGGGGGAAGCCGCCGTCGCCGTCGAGGAGCGACGGCGCCTGCGTGATCGGCCCCCAGCGGTAGAGGTCCCACTCGGAATTCAAGGTGAGGTGGACACCGACGTCCTCGCCGCGGTACTCGGCGGCCGCGCCACGCGCCCAGGGGCATGGCACCATCAACGTGGCCGAGGTCGCCACGCCCTCGCGTAGCGAGTCGTAGACCCCGACGTTGGCGGCGTGCGAGGAGCCGAGGTCGTCGCAGTTGACGATGAGAACGCGAGCGTCCGGAGCAAAGCCGAGTCGCTCGGCCAGCGAGCCGGTGGTCACGCCGGGAGGCTACCGCCGCCTCAGGACTCCGAGCGGAGCTGGGACTGCAACGCCGCGTCCTTGCTCCTCACCTCGTCGGCCATCCGGGCGACGTAGCCGTCGAGCTGAGCCCGCAGCGCTCCGTCGGCGACCGCGAGGATGCGCACGGCGAGCAGCCCCGCGTTGCGGGCGCCGTCGACGGCGACGGTCGCCACGGGGATTCCCTTCGGCATCTGGGCGATGGACAGGAGCGAGTCGAGGCCGTCGAGGTTCTTCAGCGCGATCGGGACACCGATGACCGGAAGGGTGGTCGTCGCCGCGATGACGCCGGGCAGGTGTGCGGCTCCTCCCGCCCCGGCGATCACCACCTGGATCCCGCGGTCCACGGCCGAGCGGGAGTACGCGATCGTGTCGTCCGGCGTCCGATGAGCCGAGAGGACGCGCATCTCCCAGGGGACGCCGAACTCGTCCAAGGCCTCGGCCGCCTGGCGCATCACGCCGGCGTCGGAGTCACTCCCCATCACGATGGCGACGCTCATGGACCGCTCTCCTCCTTGCCGTCGGCGCCGCGGTCGGTCGAGCCCGAGACGCTCCCGTGTTCGGTGTCGCACCCGGCTCGGGCGTCTCGCTCTCGCCGGGCCATCAGTGTGCCCGCGGCGGCCGCAGCGGCGCCAGATGCCGTCCGAGAAGGCCGAGGCAGGTGCCGATCACGATGCCGCCGGCCACGTCGGAGGCGTGGTGGATCTTGGTGTAGATCCGGCTCGTTGCCACGAGCGTGGCAGCCGCCAGGTACGCCGGCGCGAGCGGATCCTCCTCAGAGAGCAGCACCGTCGCGACGAAGGCCGAGGTGGCGTGGCCGCTCGGGAAGCTCGAGGTGAGCGGCTGGCGGAACCGATGGGGATGGACGACG